>NZ_JBSSCS010000005.1:0-115048 GCF_054060015.1 Thermostichus sp. MS-CIW-25 | reverse complement strand
CGGCAGGGGATTGCGGAGTGTTACCACCGCTTGCTGCAAGGGATCCCGGGCTTGATGTTGCCCCAGGTGGGGGTGGGGGGGAACTCGGTGTGGCATCAGTACACGGTGCGGGTGGTGGGTTCTGAGGCGACGGATGGGCGGCGGCGGGACTATTTGCAGCAGGGTCTGAAGGAGCGGGGCATTGGCAGTCGGGTTTACTATCCTCTGCCGTTGCCGCTGCAGCCGGTGTACCGAGGGCTGGGCTACAGGCGGGGGGATCTGCCCAATGCCGAGCTATGTGCGGCTCAGGTGTTGTCTTTGCCGTGTTTTCCTGAGTTGACCACCTGTCAACAAGAGCGGGTGGCTGCGGCCATTGCTGAAATCCTCTCAGAAAAAACCTGCCCGTAGCACTGGTTATGGTGATTTCAAATTACACTGAAGCAGCTTGTAGATTCCAGACCTCTTTCTCCTTTGGAGAGGGACCGGGGATGAAGGAGTGATGAGGGGACTGCGGTGTTGTGGAAACTAAGCCGAAAACTAGTTCCATTACTGCTTCAACGGACGGGAAGCCTGGGGATCTTCTCCTCAGAGCAGAAATCAGGGCGCCAGGTTCGTTTTCTGCGCCGCTTCCGCTTTACCCGTATTGGGGGGCGGTTTGTCGGGATCGCCCTGTTGGTAAGTATTGCTGCTTTCAACACCGGCAACAATCCCCTGTATTTGTTGCTGGGAATGCTGCTCAGCCTTATTCTCATCAGTGGTACCCTCTCTGATCTCACCCTCAAAGATCTGGAGGTCAGCCGGCAGTTGCCTAGCCGCATTTTCGCCGGCCAGCCTGTCTTAGTGGGTCTCACGCTGGTCAATCGCAAACGGCGCCTGCCCAGCTTCTCGTTGCAGGTGAGCGAACGCATTGAGGGGCTGAGGCGGGAAGATTGGCCTTCCAGCTATGTTTTGCGGGTGGATCCCGGTGCCAAGGTGGACACTTTTTACCAGCATACTTTTTCAAGGCGGGGAGTCTGGCAGTTGCAGGGTTTTGAAGTTGCCACCAGCTTCCCATTTGAACTCTTCCGCAAGGCGGTGGCAATTAGGGATCCCCAAACGGTGATCGTGTTTCCGCGGCTCGCCCCGGTTCAAGGATTGGCGCTGTGGGATCAGCTCAGCAGCGGCAACCAATTGCGCCCCCAACCCGGTCGAGAGGGAGACTACCTGAGCTTACGGCCCTACCGACCCCAGGACGATGTGCGCTCTGTCCATTGGAAGATCTCGGCCAAACGGGATCAACTAATCGTGCGGGAGTTGGAGCGTCCACGAGCCCAGGCCATCACCCTCTGTTTTGAAAATCGCTGGCAGCCCCAGAAAGAGAGGCCCGAGATCCATCGAGACAAGTTGGAGCGAGCTGTAGAGCGCTGTGCCGGGATCCTCTTCTACTTGATGCGAGAAGGTTACCCGGTAGCACTTGTTACGTTACAAGAGCGGACTCCTTTTGGGTCAGACCTGGCCCATCAAGATCACCTGCTGACCGTGTTGGCACGACTTACTTTTGTCGGGGATCCCCAGCTCAGCCCTCCACTGGAAAGAGAACCTGATCCCTCTGTCAAGTTTGACCTCACCCCTCAAGATCGCTGTGTGCTGCTGGCCCATCCCGACCAGGATGGAAAATCTGCCCCGGCCCATCTCATCCACACGGGATCGCTGTTGCAATTTATCCCAATTGAGTGAGCTTCAGGCCCATTTTGATAGCAGGATCCATCTGAGATTGTTTGGAAAGCTTGGGCGCAGATCCTTGCAAAGCTTTAGGTTAAACTGCTGAAGAAGTGGTGGTTCACTGCTCCAACTTTTGTCGCAATTCTGGAATGGCCCGCCGCATTTGTCGATAGCCCTCCTGAATAATCGGATCTGCTTGATGAAAATCGAAGATCCCATACTGGCTCAGCTTGGGTTGTAAGAGCAAATCCGGCGGATGTTCGGCTAAAACACTGCGGGTAACGATTTGCTCCATCACGTTCAACGTCTTGCCAATAACGTCGAAAATATTGGGACCAGAGGGCTCATCTGGAAACCATTGGCTAATTTTTTCTTGGATCCCTTGTTGTAGGGATTGATAGCGTTTGCGAATGCGGGTGATGAAGTTGGTTTCTTCTTCGATCACTTCTCCTTCAGCATTCAAGCGCTGTCGCCGTTGAAGGGTTTCTTCCACCTCTGTTTCTTCCAGTTGCGACTCCACATCCGCAGGATCCACATGGTTGAGATTGACCGCGATGACAACATCGGCCCCCATCTCCCGCACCACCCGCACTGGCACCGGGTTGACAATGCCCCCATCTCCGAGATAGCGCCCTTCGTAGTAAAAGGGTGTAAAGATCCCTGGGATAGAGATGCTGGCCCGCACGGCATCTGCCATTTTGCCCGAGCGCAACAGCACCTCCTGGCCTGTGATCAAGTCGGTAGCCACACAGCAAAAGGGGATCCCGGCCTCTTCAATACACAGCTCTTGCAAATGTTCTGTCAGCAGCTCATAAATTTTGTTGCCATCCAGCAGGCCACAGGTGGGAAAGACCACATCAAACAAAGACAGGATCATCTTCCAGTTGAGATCTCGCACAAAGTCTTCCAGCTCATCCAGTTCTCCCGCTGCATAAATGGCTCCCACAAAAGCGCCAATGCTCGTCCCAGCAATGTAGTCAACGGAGATCCCAGCCCGCTCTAGAGCTCGAATCACACCAATATGAGCCCATCCCCTCGCTCCGCCGCTGCCCAGTGCTAATCCCAGTTTTTTGCCCATGATTGCTCCCTCAAAAAGAGACCCAAAAGACCTCAAGAATCCTAAACCTTGCTCCCTCTAACAATTAGGTACCTGCCCTTTCCCGCAGATCGGAAGGCAGATAACTGCGTTCCCCTAAGATTTCCAGAAGGGGGCCATAGCGGTCGAACTTGACCACGCTGACCGAGGCGGCCAAAACCTCAATGCGATCCCGGTAGCGGCCCAGGTCAATGCCCAGCAGGCTGCAGAGAATAACCCGAATGGTGGCCTTGTGGGAGACGATCAAGACGTGGCCGCCTGTCCATTTTTCCTGGATCTCGGCCACAACCGGCATAGCCCGATTGGCAATTTGCACGGCGGTTTCGCCCCCCGGAGGGGCGTTCCAGGCTGGCTCGGTCATCCAGCGCCAATAGGCTTCTGGGTAGGCTTCTTGCGCCTCAGCGTGGGTTTTGCCCTCCCACTCGCCGTAGTGAATTTCTCTTAGGCCCTCTCGAATCTGCATCTCCAAGCCAACTTTCTCGGCCAGGGGGCTTAGGGTAGCCAAGGCGCGCCGCATTGGGCTGACGTAGAGAGCTTGCCAAGGGATCCCAGCATAGGCTGCGGCAAAGGCTTCTGCCATTTGTTTGCCTTCGGGGGTGAGGTCGGGATCGAGAGCGCCGCAAAAGCTGCCGGAACGGCTGTAGGGAGTTTCTCCGTGTCTAAGGAGGTAAAGTCTCAGGCTCATGGGAAATATGCTTATGGGAGCGAACTTTGCCACTCTAGCTGCCCAACTTTAAGCTCTCCTTATCCCCCCTCGGGGCGGTGGTTGGTGGTGGGGATGTAGATGCGGCTGCCCGCCCACTGCAATTTTTCCCGCAGAGTGCGAAAGTAGGAGAGCTCTTTTTCCAGGATCATCAGCTTGGCCGGTGTAGGCGCTTGCTGAATGTGAACCCACTGGCCGGGATTCACCGACTGAGCCAACACGCCATCTGTCCACAAGCGGGTCAACCCTTCGGGATCGGCAAGAGGCCAAATGTCCACCCTGGCTGTGCCGCTGATGACAATAGGACGGCTAGACAAACTCAGGGGACAAATAGGGGTGATGATGATGGCGTCGAGGGTGGGCTCGAGGATGGGGCCATTGGCTGCCAGAGTGTAAGAGGTGGATCCCGTCGGTGTGGCCACCAGCACGCCATCCCCGTGGTACTGATCCAAAATCTCTCCGTTGACCTCGATCTCCATGATCGCGGCAGGCAGCCGTTCTCGGTTGATTGGCTTCAGGCAGATCTCATTGAGGGCATAGTAGACTTCGCTGGCCGGACGGCCTTGCGACTTTCCCTCTCCACGGGCGGCCAAGGGATCCCCTTGCCCCAACTGCGGCTGTTCCCAAATCTGGGCTTGCAACATCATGCGGGCTTGCAAGAAAAAATCCCCTGCCTGAATGCGATCCCAGGGATCCTGCTGCAATACCCGCTCCGACTGGGCCAAAAACCCCAGCCTACCCCCCGCTTGGATCGGCAAAATCGGGATCCCATGGGGGGATAGGTATCGTGCCGCCGCCAACACCGAGCCATCTCCCCCCAGCACCACTGCCAGATCGATGGGATCGGAGGTGGCCTCCAAAAAGACTGGGTAGGGGTTGTGGTGCAAGCCGGTGGGAGCTGTCAACACCGTAACACCGCGCCGGCGCAACTGCTCCGCACACCTCTGGCAGGCGGCTTTGCTCTCCCGATCCCCCTCTTTGTAGGCAATCACCACCAAGCCCAAGTCCATGGTCAACCTCATCAAGGGATCCCTGTCGATTGTCCCCTTCTTCAGACTGGGGATTGCTCAGGATAATCCAGACTATCCCCCCAAAGTTAACCAGAAAATGTTCTCTTGGACGGTGAAACCGATCACCGCAGCTCTCCCTTGAGCGTCACTGCCCCCGCCAGAGCTTTCTTCTACAACTTTTAAGTAACAGTTAAGTAAATCTGAGAAGTCACCTTGAAGATTAAGTAACAGTTAAGTAAATCTGAGAAGTCACCTTGAAGAATCAACTGAAAACCTCGCCATTTCCAACAGATGGCCCCAATCCGGATCCCTGAGTTCAGCCACCAGCGTAGGCTGGTGCAGACCTCAGCAATTCGGTTTATGGTATGGACATTCCCCCTGCAATTCCTCTTCTCCAAGCTGCAAACCCATGACCGCAGATCTCACCAACCGCATTTTGGGCAACCGCTACCAGCTGATTCAAGAAATTGGTAGCGGTGGTATGGGATCCGTCTTCCGCGCCTTAGACTTACACAACAACGGCCAAGAGGTAGCTGTCAAGATCTTATATGCCCCCATGCTGCTGAGCCGGGGCGACTTCCAGACAGACTTGCGCCGTCGCTTTGCCGAAGAGATCCGCGTTAGCACCCTTCTGGGGCAGCATCCTCGCATCGTCAAGGTTTTGGATCACGGCCAAGAGGGGGAGCAGGCCTACTTGGTGATGGAGTACCTCAAGGGGCAGGATCTGGGCAAGCTGATCCGAGAAAAAGGGGCTTTGCCGGTTCGACAAGCCGTTCGACTAGCCTTGCAGGCCTGTGAGGGGCTGCACTTTGCCCACACGTTTCAGGCCAAGGTAGAGGGTCGCGAGATTCGAGGCGTTATCCACCGCGACATCAAACCCAGCAACCTCTTCATCGAGCAAGTTTTTCAAAACGGCAAGCTCATCCCCCAACTGAAAATCCTCGACTTTGGCGTGGCCAAAACCCTGGCGGATCACACCCTCAGCCTGGGCACCCAAAAAGGGGGAGGATTTATCGGCACAGCTCGCTACGCCTCTCCCGAACAGATACGGGGCAAAGCCTTGGATGCCCGCTCGGATATCTACTCCTTTGGGGTAGTGCTCTACGAGATGCTGACGGGATCCATGCCCTTTCAGCTGGAAACCGACTCCCTGCACAGCTGGATCCACGCCCATTGCTACGAAAGCCCAATCGAGATCAACCCGAAGGCAGCCCCCCAGCCGATCCCACCCCCTTTAGCAGCCGTGGTGATGGATTGCCTGAAAAAAAACCCAGACGAACGACCGCAAACGATGCGGGAGCTGGGGGAACGACTGCTGCAAGCCTATGACCTGACGGCAACCACCCAACTCTCTAGTGGCCAAGCCAGCACTGTGATCCTGCCCACCGGCAGTGCCAAGCCTCAACAGGATGCTCCACCCTCTTCTGAGTCCAAGCCACCGATCCAAGCCACCCGCAATACAGGATCAGCTTCTGGAGCCTTTGAAGATATCCGCGATGAGGATCTGGATCTCATCGAAGATGAGCCGGTCTCTCCCCCCTCCCCAGGTGCAGGGATCCCCTATTACATCACCGAGCGGGAACCCTCCTCAGCAGAAGCTTCGCCGGAAACACCGGATCCCTCTCCCCAAAGTGGGGGCGAAACTCCCAAAACGCCCTCCACAGTGATCCCAGCCAGCAACGCTCTCCCGACCGTTCAGGATCCCCCCGTCGCTCGCCCTGCCACGCCGGCACGAACCGATACTCCCCGCACTCGCCCTCTGCGGCAAGCTGCCCCCCAAACGGTTCTGCAACCTTCCGACAGCAACCTGAAGTGGGTTTTGGCCGGGGGATCCCTAGGCGTCATGGCTCTGCTGGCCGCCTTTTTGCTGTGGCCACGCCCAACGATCCGCGATAGCCGGGAAGAACCGGATCCGATCCCTACCGCTGAAGTAACCCCAACACCTACACTCGAACCTGCTCCCACTCCAACGCCGACACCCACCCCGACTCCAGCGCCAACACCCACTCCGACACCGACGCCCACCCCGACGCCGACGCCGACGCCCACCCCGACTCCAGCGCCAACACCCACTCCGACGCCGACGCCCACCCCGACTCCAGCACCAACACCCACTCCGGTGCCAACGCCCACCCCGACGCCGACGCCGACACCCACCCCGACTCCAGCGCCAACACCCACTCCGACACCGACGCTTACCCCTATCCCTCAATTCACCCCGCTTGTCCCTCGTACTCCTACCCCCACCCCGACTCCATCCCCCACTCCCACTGCCACACCTGCCCCGGCAACGCCAACACCTGCGGCAGAGCTGGCCCTCAGCGGCGAGTGGCTTTACGAGGGAGGATCTTTTATCTGGCAGGGATCCCTGTGCAAGGTCAATGTTGCGGCTGGCGTCCAGGAAACCGTCTCCATTCGTCAGGAGGGCAACCAGATCAGCGTTTCCTCCCCCAGCTTTTCTGAGCGCAGCGGCCAGCTTATCGGCAGCCAACTTTCTGTTAGCGGCAGGATAGGGGGTAGCGGTACCCCAACCGTTGCTTGGAGTGGCACGGTCAGCCCTGACGGGCGCGTGATTCGCGGCAGAGCCACCTGTGGCAGCGCTGACTTTGCCATCAAGCTCACCCGCCAGAGCTAGAGGCCGACACCCCCCCCTCGGTCTCCGCCACCGCCGTTTTCTCTATCCTCCGGTTTCTGTTGCCGTTGAGGCGGTGGAGGAGGAGCAGCAAAGCTTTCGCTCACAACTTCGATGGTGTAAGGGCCTCGCCCAGGGCTACCCGGCCCAGCCGTTGGAGAGGCATTTTGCGCCCAGTAGCTTTCCACCAAGAGCAGGTAGCAGCGGTCTTGCCGTACTGGGATCGTCAGCTCGGAGGTGGTGAAATCACCAGGCTTTGCGTCATCGTTGATGAAGAAGAATTCCGGATCAGTCTCCCTGTTGACATCAAGACCAAAGATGACCAGCACAGGGTCGAAGACTGGACTAGTTAGGCGGATAGTAACTCCTGTAACATTGGCTGCAGAAGGAAAGTAAAGGAATCCATCGACATAAAAGGTAAACGTGCCAGGGGGAGGTGGAACTTCCCGGGCATTTATGACATTGTCCCTCTCATCGAAGTAGATCTCCAAGTCGCTATTTGGCCCCAAGGTTCCACTGCGCCTATCCCCCTGTCGGCGCAGACCAATCGATGCAAAAAGGCCTGGACTGAAGGCTTGTTCGCAGACGTTCACCAGAGGCGGTATTGTACTCCCTCCACTTCCTCCACAGCCTGCCAAAACCGCAGCTGAGGCCAAAAGGCCCAAGAAAACCCTCTGCAGGGATCCCTGCGGAGCTCTAGAAGCATTCGATGCTGGCCCTGGCATAAGCACTCCTCCGGACACCGGATGTCAATGTTCCTCTAGATTACGATGCTCTGAGCAATTCTCAGCAAAATGCAGATCACTGACAGGATTTTCCCACGTTTAGGCTTGCACCGGCCTGGGGGGGCTGTTCCGCTGTTGACCTCGAGAAGGGAGCTTCAAGGGCGTAGTGGGGCCGTTGAGCCAATTTTGTCCTCAGGAAGGGATCCAGAGCAAAACCCTTTTTCGCGGTGGGCTAATCACGACCAGCGTCGGGCTTCTTGGTGAGGGTGAGAAAGAAATGAGCTAGGGCTGCCACACATTCTCGATCTTCAAAGAGTAGGTCGCGTCGCTGCCGAACCTCCTCAGCCATGTGGTAGCGAAACTCAGAATCGGATCCCAGTTTTACGGCCAAATCCTCATAGCTTTTCAGATCCGAGGCAATTAAGCTGTCCAGCTCCATTCTTTTGAGAATGGCATAGGTATGCCGCCCCCGCATCAGCTTTCCAGGGCAAGTGATCACAGGCAATCCGACCGCAACGGCCTCTAAGGTGGTGATCCCACCTGACCAGCCATAGGAATCTAACATAAGATCGGCACAGCGGTTGAGATCCAAGTAGTCTTGATAATCCAATCCGGGCAGGATCAGGCAGTGGTCTTCTACATTGAGGCCATACAAAGAAAAAGCCCGGGTGAGCCGTTCCCGAAATTGTCGGGCAATAGCAGCATTGGGTAGAGTCAAAAAAACAAATTGAGCGTTGGGCACTCGTTGGGCAATAGCGGCAAAAAGATAGTCGTATTGGGGCAGATATTTACCCAAGTATTGACAAGTTAGGTAAACCACTGCATCTTCACGCAGGCCGAAATCCTCTCGATAGCGCTTTTGCTGAGGCAAAACCGGCTTTTCGAAGCAAGTGCCCAAATGAGGTAAACGAATCAGGGTTTCACTATAATGTTCTTGAGCATCCTCTGGCTCCATTAAATCGCTGGAGAGGAAATAGTCAATCGTAGAAAGTCCAGAAGTTATAGGATGAGCCCAAGTGGAGCACTGTATCGGTGCCAGTCGCAGGGAAGCCAGTTGCAGAATGAGAGGCGAAAGGCCGATCTCCAAATACACCAAAATATCTAGCTGATCCTGCAGGATTTGTCGGGCTGCATCCTCGAGGCTGCTGGGAATGTGCCTAAACACATCGGCGTATTGACGATACCGGTCTGTCATGAAGTCGGTTCTGGGATCCAAGTGATAGGCGAAGACTTGAAACTTTCGCTCCGAGTTAGCCTGTCCATCAGCCCAATTGGCGTTCAGGTACTTAACCCAACCCAGAGATAAGCGACTGTAAGAGCAAGCTCGCATGGAAGCTGAGGCAAACCCAACTCGGAGGGGATCCCCTGGTTGGGATTGGCAAGGAAGATATCTCCAATCGGGATAACAGGCGTTGACTATGCGTTGAACAAACTGGGCATATTTTTTCTGCAAATCCAGGTCGTTGTAGCCTTGGTACTGTAGGTAGTGATTGGTTCCCAGTCCTGACGCCCACAGCGCTCTGCGACGTTGCTCCTCCGTTTCTAGGGGAGTTTCCTCAATAAGACAATCCAGATGCTCGATAAAGCGAGCACGAAAGGAGTTGAGTTCTTCCTCGCTCCGATAGACTGCTGGCAGATACAGATGATAAAACCAACGAGCCTGTTCTAACTGGGGATCCAAAGCCATTGCTTTCTCCAGGTGATCCAACGCAACAGCGTGTTCTCCTTGATCTCGACAGGCGATGGCCAGATTCAGATGCACCTGCGCCAAAGGGATCCCTGTCTGTTCATCCGAGTTTTCCAGTAGAGGATTGAGTAGGGCAATGGCTTCTTCGCTACGTCGCAGGTTAACTAAGATTTTTCCAGCTTGAAAGGCAGATCCAGCAGCGTGTGGATTCAGTTTCAGGCTTTGCTGATAACAGGATAGCGCTTCCTCCAGTTGACCCAAAGACTCATAGACGACACCCAAATTGTGGTGATACAGAGCCACTTCGGGATGTTGCTCAATGGCTTCTGCAATGAGAGCCGCTGCCAATTCCGAGTCTCCTCTGGCTTGAGCTACCGTTCCCAACAGGTGAAGGGCATCTGCATGCTCAGGAAAATCCGCCAAGATTTCGGAGTAAATGGCCTCTGCTTGCCGCAGATCTCCTGCCTGCTGAGCTCGGATCCCGGCCAGAAGTTTGTCTGTAGGTGTCAAGTCCGACATCCGCTACAAAGTGGCTAGAAATTCCCCAGATTTCTCTGCCCAGTATAGTCATTTCAAGTGGATACAAACATCCCCCAAGCTCCACCATTAGCCCTTTTCCCAGAGGAAGAGGGGAGTTGGGGATCAACGGAACAACAGTTTCACTGCTATTGGGAATGCCCCCCGTTGTGTTGCTTCTGAGTTGTTGATGTTTGGATGTCTATGTCGGCATTTCGAGGACTTGTAACTCGCTTTTCCAAACCGGTAAGCGAGGAGAAGGGCAACCTAACTCAAATCCGCTGCCACCCGGTGGGCGCAGGCAAAGCCGGAGAAGGCAACGGCATTGAGCCCTTGGCCGGGGAATGTGCTATCCCCCACGCAGTATAGGTTGGGGATGGCGGTGCGATTGAAAGGCATGCCCAGCAAGCCCCAGGGATCCCGGCTGGGGATGGGCCCATAGGTGCCGTTGCTGCGGCTCAAGAAGCGGCGGTGGGTGCGGGGGGTGCCTATCTCTCTGAGCTCAATGTGGGATCCCAGTTGAGGCCAAAGGGCCTCCAGGCGGCGGATGAGGCGGTCGGCGGCTTGCTGTTTTTGGATCTGGTACTGGCTTGGGTTCAACCCTTGCCAGGTGGACATCCAACTGGGGGTAAAGGCATGAACAATGTGGCGGCCCGGGGGAGCCAGGTCGGGATCCAACAGGGTGGGGATGGAGACAAAAAGGGTGCCCTGCTCAGCCTCCATCTGATCCCAATCTTCCAGGAGAATGTGGTGACAATAGCGTTCGCCGGACAGGGCCTCGGCCCGCACCCCCAGGTGCAAGCTCAAGAAGCTGGGGGATTGTTGGTAGCGTTTTTGCCACTGCCGCTCCGCCGTGGGCAGGGATCCCGGCCATAGGCGCTCAAAGGTGTCCCAGCGGGTGGCATTGGAGATGATTGTGCGGGCAAAGAGCTTTTCCCCGCTGGCCAGTTCTACGCCCACCGCCCGACCTCTTTCTTCTAGGATCCGCCGCACGGACGCTTTGTAGCGGATCTGCCCGCCATGGGCCTCTAGTCCCTGGGCCAACTTTTGGGCGATCTGCCCCACCCCCCCTTTGGGATAGTTAATACCGCCGTAGTGTCGGTCACAAAACACCATCCCGGCATTGATGATGGGCGTGCGATCCGCCGGCACCACCGACCAGCAGTAGCACTCCATGTCCACAAAGCGCAGCAAATCCGGATCCCGCAGACAGCGCCGCGCCACCTGGCCCACATTCACCGGCAAATAGCGCGCCAAGGTCAGGCAGCCGAGGGGATTGCCCACAAAAGACCGAAACAGATAGCCCCACTCCTCCAGCGAGAGCAGCTCCATGGCATTGAGGCTGTTGAAGATGGGCCACAGGCTGTCGTAGAACCGGCGAATGCCGGCGGCTTCCTGGGGAAAGTAGCCGGATAGCTCCTGCAAAAACTGCCCGTAATCCCGGTGTACCCGTGGATTGAGCCCCTTGGGCAGGTGGTAGGCAATCTGCACCGGATCGGGGATAGAGTCTATGGACTGGCCCACCGCTGCCAAAGCCCGTGTCAGCAAGTTAGTGGTGCCTTGGGTGCCCAATCCAAAGATCATGGAAGCGCCCACGTCAAAGCGGTAGATCCCGTTGCCTAAGGGATCCGGACGCTCAAAATAGCCGGCACTGCCCCCTGGAATGAGGTATTTTTCCAGCACCAGCACACGGTATCCTTTGGCAGCCAACTGGCTGGCCGCGACCAATCCCCCGATCCCCGCACCGATGACGATGGCATCCCAAGCAGGGGAAGGGGTGTACAGAGCCTGCAAGAGGGTCTGAGAAGGCAAAGTTGAGGTCAAGGGATCCCTCTGGAAACTCAAACGCAAGACCGATACCTTCACCCTACCAGAGGTTCCCAGGTTTCCCCACAAGGTCGGGATCCCCTGGGAGTGGGTTTGCTGGGATCTGCAAGATCCCCAGTATCCCAATATAGAGAGTGTGGCGCGGGCTACGGAACCGAATTCACGAATTTGCTATACAGAATCCGGCCACACGACACAGATGGTTTTGCCATGTTGGTGACCCAGCATCCTGTCTTTCGGCGCTTTTGGTACCCGGTGATGCCCCTCAGCCTATTGGAGCAGGGATCCCCGCAACCTTTCGAGCTGCTGGGAGAGAGGATCGTCCTTTGGCTGGACAAAGCCGGACAGCCCCAGGCAGCCGCAGATCGCTGCTGTCATCGGTCGGCGCAATTGTCCAAGGGAATCGTCTGTGATGACCATATCCGCTGCCCCTACCATGGCTGGGAGTTTGATGGCACGGGAGCCTGTGTCAAGGTGCCGCAACTGCCGGATCAGGCCCGCATCCCAGAGAGCTACCGCATTCCCGCCTATCTCTGCCAGGCCCGCTATGGCTATGCTTGGGTGTGCTTGCATCCCCAGCCTCTACGGGGGATCCCGGTCATCCCAGAAGCCGAGGATCCCAGTTACCGGCTCATCCACGAGTTCTACGAACGCTGGGAATGTGCCAGCTTGCGCATCTGCGAGAACGAGTTCGATGCCGCCCACATCAGCTTTGTACACCAGAACACCTTTGGCAGTATGGAAGACTTGGTACCCAGCCACTTCGAGGTCGAGGAGCTGGACTACGGGATCCGCACCCGCACAGTGCTCGGTGTAGCCAACCCAGAGCTGCAACAGCGCAACCTGGGCATTGCTGCCGCCAAAACCGAGCGCACCACCACTTCCACCTGGCATTTGCCCTTCACCAACCACCTTCACATCCGCTACCCCAATGGCCGCAGCCATGTCATCGTCAACATCCCCACCCCCATCAACGACCGAGCCTCCCAAGTGGTGCAGTTTTGTTTGCGCAACGACACCGAAGCCGATACCCCAGCCGCCGAGGTTATCCGCTTTGACCGGGCTGTAACTTTGGAAGACAAAGCCATTTTGGAGACCACGGATCCCGACGTGCCCCTCACCCTCAGTAGCGAACAGCACATGCTCACCGATAAGCCCGGGATCCTGATGCGCAAGCAATTGGCGGCTCTGCTCAAAGCCCACAGCAGCTCCTCAAACCAGATTTTCTAGGCTGCGGGTGCCAGCGTAGCGGCTGTAGGCGTAGATCAACCCCAGGGTGAGGCCGGTAACCAAAAAGCTGAGGGCCGCCCCGAAAGGGTAGTCCAGGCTAGAGCCAAACTGCAACTGAATCACATTCCCAATCAACAGCGTTTTGCTGCCCCCCAACAGATCCGGCACCACGAACATGCCGAAAGCCGGGATCCCCACCAGAATGAGGCCCGCCGCCAGTCCAGGCAAGGTCTGGGGCAGAAGCACCCACCAAAAGACCTGCCAACCCTTGGCATAGAGATCCCGTGCCGCTTCCGCCAGCCGCCAATCGATGCGCTCCACCGCCGTGTACAGGGGCAAGACCATGTAGGGCAAAAACGTATAGACCATGCCCAGGTAAACCGCCAGCCAACTGGGATACAGAGCCGTTTGCGGCGGGATCCAGCCCAGCCAGGCCGCCAAGCGAGCCGGCCACCCTTCCGGGGCCAGCACCACCATCCAGGCATAGGTGCGGATCACCAGGTTCGTCCAAAAGGGCACCACCACCAAGGTGAGCAACAGATCCCGTTGTCGGGGTGGGTGGGCGGCAATGAAGAAAGCCAATGGGTAGGCCAGCAGCACGCAAAAAAAGGTGGTTACCCCCGCCACCAGCAGGCTGCGGCCCAAGATCTGCCAGTAGATGGGCGTCCATCCCAAGGGGCCAAAGCCGAGAATGCGCAGATAGTTCTCCAGGGTCAGGGGCAGTTGAATCTGGCCAAACTCCCCGCGGCTGAGAAAGCTGCACACCAACAGCAACAGCCCCGGCAGCACCAGAAAAAACATCACCCACAGCACCCCTGGCCCAGCAAAAATTAGGCTGCGCCCCAACTCCTGCCAAGGGGTGAGCAGCTCCCCAAATCGCACCTGGGCTTGGCCAGGGATCCACTTGCCCACAGGAGATGGCAGCTTCAACATCCAGTCTCCTCCTGACGGGGATCCGGTCGCAAACGGATTAGGCTTTTCGGGGGTAGGTGGGCCACCAGCGCTGCGCCGATCTCAAACCCTGCATCCTCAATATCGGTGTTGAGGGCCGTGGCCTTGAGCTGCTGACCTTGGTTTGTCCGCAACAGGTATTGGTTCTCAGCCCCAGTGTAGATGAGGTTTTCCACCCGCACCGGCACCTGGTTGGGCAGCAGATCCCAGCCGCTGCGAGAGAGCTGGATCTTTTCCGGGCGAATAGCCAATTGCACCGGTTCCGAGCTGGCCGGGATCCCCAAGACCTTCAGCTTTCCCAAGGGCGTATCCACACAGTCCGTCCCACAGGCGATCCCCTCGATCAGGTTGCTGGCCCCTAAAAAGTCGGCTACGAAGGCCGTCGCCGGGCGCTCGTACACCTCATCGATAAGGCCCACTTGCTCAATGCGCCCCGCCCGCATCACCGCCACCCGGTCGCTGGTCACCAAAGCCTCTTCTTGGTCGTGGGTAACGAAAATAAAGGTCATGCCCAGGCGGCGCTGCAACTCGCACAACTGCACCTGAAGCTGCTTGCGCAACTTGGCATCCAACGCCGACAGCGGCTCATCCAACAAGAGCACTTCCGGCTCGTTCACCAAAGCCCGAGCCAAGGCCACCCGCTGCTGCTGTCCCCCCGACAGCTCATGGGGCTTCCGCTTGGCCAGAGCTGCAATCTCCACCAATTCCATAGCAGCCGCTACCCGCTTGCGCAGAGCTTCTCCCCGCACACCCCGCATGCGCAGGCCGAAGGCGATGTTGTCCTCCACCGTCATAAAAGGGAAAAGGGCATAGCTCTGAAACACCGTGTTGACGTTGCGCTTGTGGGCGGGCAGGTGGCCTACCGGGCGACCTCGAATCACCACTTCCCCAGCATCGGCCATCTCCAGGCCGGCCAGGATGCGCAGCAGGGTGGTCTTGCCGCAGCCGGAAGGGCCCAGCAGGCCGAAAAACTCCCCCCGCCGGATGTTCAGCTCAATGCCATTGAGGGCCACAAAATCGCCAAAACGCTTGTAGAGGCCCGCCACTTCTACATCCCAGTCGGGATCCCGGACGGTGGAAGTACTGGAGATGACACTCGCGATCACAGTTGACAGCGCTGACAAACCTATCGAACTCAGTATGCAAGTCTCCGAGAAAATTGCAGTTATCCTCCACACCAGGGGCACCAGTTCCACGCTCAGCCCTGCAAACGGGGATCCCTGCCCACAGCCCTTCAAGATAGCAAGTCAAGATAGCAAATGTGGGGAACATTGTCGCCACGCCACCCCTGGGCAAACAGTAGCCAGAGATACCGGCTTGAGGAACAGTCTAATTCAGGATTGGAGGGGATTTTTCTTTAGATTGAATGGGTCTTTTGCAAGGGATCCCTGGCCGTGCCCGTTCACACCCTCAAAGCCACTCCCCATACCGTCCACTTGGGCGGCTTTTCTTCCCAACTGCCCCCGGCCTTGTATGTGCAATCGGGCGATGTGGTGCAGGTGGAAACCTACTCGGGGTTCGCCCACTACGGCAAAGCGCCGGACCGTTTCTTCACGCCCGAATTCCTCGAAATTTGCCAAACCTTGCCTGCCGAGCGCCGAGTGGGGCCGGGCCCCCATCTGTTGACCGGGCCGATCTACGTTGAGGGAGCTGAACCTGGAGATGTGCTGGAAGTGCGCTTGCAAGCGATCACCCCCCGCTTGCCCATCGGTTTCAATGCCATCCGTCCCGGATGGGGGGCTTTGCCCGGAGAATTTGATCAGCCGCGACTGCGCTTCATCGACCTAGATATAGACCAGGGGGTAGCGGAATTTCCTCCCGGCAGCGGCATCCGCGTCCCCATTCGCCCCTTCTTTGGCATCTTGGGGGTGGCGACCGAGGAAACCAGCCGCAGCTCTATCCCCCCCGGCAACTATGGTGGCAACATCGACAACCGCCAATTGCAGGCGGGATCCCGAGTTTTTTTGCCGGTCTTTGTGCCCGGTGCCCTTTTTTCGGTGGGGGATGGCCACTCGGCTCAAGGGGACGGAGAAGTTGATGTAACGGCCATTGAAACTTCCATGAATGGCACTTTGCAGTTGATCCTGCGCAAAGATCTGCCGCTCGAGGCACCGCTGGCGGAAACCCCGACCGATTTCATTACCATGGGCTTTGCCGAGGATCTGGATGCGGCCTTTGAGCTTGCCCTAAGGCGGATGATCGATTTTCTGCATCGGTTTGTCGGCATTGGGCGAGAGGAAGCCTATGTGCTTTGCAGCATTGCTGTCCACTTCCACATCACGCAGGTGGTGAACAGCCCCATGAAAGGTGTGCATGGGTTGCTGCCAAAACAGATCCTGCCCCGCCCTACCCTGATCTAATCGGATCTAATCGCGTCAGCGGGGCGGAGTCCTTACTGCTCCCATTACTGCTCCCAATAAGTATCGGCGATGGGATCCGCAGGTGTCGCGGGCTCCTGCATTGGCCAGACCCAATCCGTGAGGTCTTGAGAGGGGATCCCTTCCGGTAGCAGCCCATGGCAGCGGGAGCGAAACAGACAACTGTTGCAGCGCTCAGTGTGGGGGGTCATGGGAAAGTCTTGCGCCTCCAGTTGCCGCAGGTGGTTCAGAGTGGCTCTTAGGTGGGCCAGGTCTTGCTCATAGGCGGCGGCGCTGTAATACCGGTGGAAGGGCTGCTGCGGATGTTGCACATACCAAAAGGTCAGTTGCACCTGCTCCGGCTCAAAAGGGCCTTCCAGGGGCAGCTGCTGGGCCACCTCGCAGAGCAGCAGAGGGTAAAGGCGCACCTGCCAGTCTTGGGCCAACTGTTCATCGCGAGGACGTTGACGCTCAGTTTTCCAGTCCAGGATGTGCAGGGATCCGGGGATAATCACCAGCCGATCCAAACGGGCTATCAGCTTAAAGCCCTCAATCCGTTGCCACAGGGGCAACTCCGCCAACACCCGTCCCTGGGGATGGGCATGGGAGCTGGCCAAGAACACCTGCCACCACTGCTGCACCCCTTCATCCAGGGCAGACAGACGCGGCTCCACCTGCCGCCCGCGGCTGTGCCACTCCACCAAACGGTGAAACTGCCGTCCGCGCCTCTGCTCCAGCTCGTGCTCAAAAACACTGGCAGCGGGCCAGATCAACCGCTCCAGGTACACATAGCGAAACAGGCGGGGGCAATGGTCCAGCAAGGCCAGCGAAGAGGCGGAGAGGTTGACCTGCTCAAGACTCAACCTCTCCAGAGAAGGGGCAGCAGGGATCCCAGACAAAGTGCTCCGCACCGCTGTCGCGAAGGGGAAGAGCTGGCAAGAGGGGGCTAAGTTCCACTGCTCTTAGGATACCCCCACCGCCACCAGGGGTCGCCCAGCGGAGGAGCTCATTTCCAACCTGCTCCAAATTTCCATCCTGCTGCTCCGCAACGCTTGCGCAGAAGGGCGTGGGCGGGATCTGGACTGCAACCGCCCGCTGGAGCTGGGATCCCTGTCGGGATGGCTAGACCCGGAACCGTCTGTGGTTGCGCTAGGTTCCCACCGGACTTGCCCAGACCCAGATGGCGACCATCCCATCCCAGAGCAACAGAAGCAGAGCAAAACATCCTAGGAGCCCGTACATCCAAGGCTGAACGTAGGGGCGCAGCCCGCCAATCTCCAGTTGAGCGTGCCGTCGAATCTCAGCCAACAGCTGCTTGAACCTGGTCACCCGCATCGGCAAAAGTACGCGATCCCCCCCTCGGCTGACCAAGTAATACACCATACCACCCTGGCTGGTGGAGCGGGGCTCAATGCGCTCGATATCGGCCCACCGGATCTGCCACTCCTGCCGCACAAAAGGCGGCACCCAACTGGGGTAGGTGGCCTGCATGCCCTCTTCGTCCAACTGAATCTGCTGGCTCAGGGATCCCAGGACTACCCCCCATCCCAGCAGCAGAGCAATCCAAAGGGATCCCAGCTCAAGAGGTGTTGCCTGTTGCCGAGCCAGCAGGATGGGTAGGGGCAGAACCAGTCCCCAGTACAGAGCCTGCACAGCGCAACGAATTAAGGGAGAGATGGGGAAGGTCATCGTCGGCAAGATGAGGCTGGCTTTATCAAACTTAAGATAGCGCTAGATAGCGCTTAAAAAGGCACCTCCTCCTCCAAGGACTCCGTCCCGCTGAGGCGAACGGCAAGCTGAGAAGACTGCTCACGCCGGTAGGACGGATTCCTTACTGCATTGGGAAAGTCTACGGGATGAGGACTCCGCCCCGCTGACGCGGACGGCTCTGCTCCTGTTGGCGAGCCGTAGGTCTCACCGGAGAGCAGGTCAGGGGATCCCTCGGCTTCTATAGCCTCTATTGAGGAGAGCTCTTCCGTGGATCCCGTCACGTCAGACTCCAACACCCCTTCCAAATCCACCAAGCTGCCGTTGAAGTGGTCGGCAAAACAGCGGGCAATCTCCGCCAGCTCCTGGGTTAGCTCGAAGGACTGCCCACCGTGCAGGGTGTCGCGGCGCTCTGCACGACTTGGAGAATCGGTCGCGACAGCGGTGCGGAGCACTTTGTTCGCACCGGCGGGAGAAAGTCCTTGGGTTGCCAAGCCGGCCACCTTGGGGCCACCCATAGGATTGTCCCGCTCAGGCTCTGGCGAAGGTGGGCTGGAGTCAGAAGGGGAATGTTGCTGTCGCCGGGCAAGGCCGTGGCTCTGCGGTTCTGCTCTGGGCTCCCTTGAGGAAGCACGACTGTTGGTGCTATCGCTCTGCAACCCCGGCGTGGTGACAGGATCCGGGGCCACGGGGGCGGGGGGCAGGTCTGTTTCTCGGCTGAGCAGTGCCGAGGACTCCGCACCGCTGACGCGAATGGAAACATGCGGCCCGCTGGAGCGCTGCACAATCAAGTTGAGCTGCACAGGGCGCTGCAGCAGGTTGTGGAGCACCGACCGCAGTTCGGCTTCTTTGCTGCGCACTTTTTCCACCAGACCCTTGCTGGGAAAGGCGAGGGTAATTGCTTCAGGAGTCTCTTGGTGCAGGTGGCCGGATCCCATCAGAGCCTTGGTGAGGGGAGAGAGGCGCTTGAGGAACTCGTCCCAGTGGGGGCGCAGCAGCTTGACTGTGGCGGCGTCCCTTGCCGGTTCTCTGGGCTGCTCCGAGGACTCCGTCCGAGTAGCGCGATCTGCCTTCTGGCTCGACGCAACAGCAGGGGAGGCTGAAGGCCCAACAGTTAATTCATCTATCTCACCAACAGTTGATGGGCTTGATGGGCTGATGGTCGCAGCAGGGGCCGGAGGGGCTGTCCCGTCCGGGGGAGTTCTCTGGGGTGCAGGAGATAGGTCAAGGGCTGGGAAAGGACTCCGTTCCGCTGAATCCTCAGCCACCATGCTTGGGCGCAGCTGGCCCAGCAGATCCACTAGGGCAATTTCCAACCACAGTTGGGGCTGTCCGCTTTGACGAATTTGCGGCTCACACTGGCGCAGATGGCTCTGGGCTGCCAGCAGTATCTCCACCGAGTAGCGAGGGGCCCGTTGCTGCAGGGCTGCCCAGGTGGAGTCCGTTACAGCCACCAACTCCCGTTGCTGGGGGGCTGTCTTGACCAGCAGCAGATCCCGGTAAAGGGCCACCAAGTTCTGCAACAGGGCTAAGGGCTCTTTGCCCCGCTCCAACAGTTGCCGAGTTTGGCCGAGTACCGCCTGCACATCCTGAGCCAGCAGCGCATCCATCAGAGCCAAAAGCTGCTGTTCCGGGATCCCGCCCACCAAGTCCCAAACCGCCTCCGGGGTGATGGATCCTTCCAAGAGGCTGAGCTGGTCCAGCAGGCGTTCGGCGTCCCTCAGGCCCCCTTGGGAAAGTTGGGCCACCAGTTGCAGCGCCTCCGGCGTGATAGGGATCCCTTCTTGGGCGGCGATCTTGCCCAGGTGGGCCACCATGGCGTCGAGGGGGATGCGGCGGAAATCGAAGCGCTGACAGCGAGAAACGATGGTGGGCAAAACCCGCTGCGGGTCGGTGGTGGCCAGCACAAACACTACGCGGGGGGGCGGCTCTTCCAAGGTTTTCAGCAAGGCGTTAAAGGCGGCATTGCTGAGCATGTGGCACTCGTCGATGACGTAGACTTTATAGCGGCTGTTCACCGGAGCAAACTGGGCTCGCTCGATTAGCTCGCGGATGTTATCTACGCCGGTATTGCTGGCAGCATCGATCTCAATGACATCTAAGGAGGATCCCGCGGTGATGGAGCGGCATTGGCCGCACGTCTGGCAGGGATCCGGCGTCGGCCCCTGTTCACAATTCAAAGACTTGGCCAAGATGCGGGCGCTGGAGGTTTTTCCCGTGCCCCGCGGCCCGCAGAACAAATAGGCAGGTGCCACCCGCCCCAGCCGGATGGCATTGGCCAGCGTTTGCACCACCGCTCCTTGGCCGACCACATCGGCAAAGCGCTGCGGGCGGTATTTTAAATGCAGGGGTTCATAGTTGCCAGCGGTGGCCATTTCCGGGATCTCCAAGCAAGCAGCGCCCCAACCGGAACCGCGCAAGAGCTCTGCTCTGCTGACGCGATCCCACCGGGGCTCCCCTATTCTGGCTTCTCGATGGCGGGATCCCTCCCTGCCCATCAAGAGCAGGGCTGGACACCAGGGGGGGAGACCGGCAGAGCTTTTGTGCTCCGCTCCGCTGAGGACTTGGGATCCCGGCGACGCAGAGAGGGAAGCTGGGGCAGTTGCACTCTCCAGCCGGGCGAGTCAAGCTGATCCATGTGCTGCACGCGGTAGCTGAGCTGGTACAACTCCTTCCTAAGCTGGCGATTCTCGGCCTGGATGGCGGCGATGCGCTCGCGGATGGGCTGCAGGCGGGCCTGCAGCTTGCGCCGGTAGAGCTCTGGCAACTCTTGAATCATCTGCTCCAGCAACTGCTTCTCTTGGTAAAGCTGCTCGATCTCCGCCTCATAGCTGCGAATTTGCCGGTGTTGCTTTTCTTGGCGCAGCTCCAGAAGGTCTATCTGGCCCTGCAAGATGCGATTGCGCTCTCGCAAAAGCTGGATTTCCCGCTCCCGCGCGGCCAGAGCTTGAGCAAACTCCGTCTCGCCAACGCAGCCTGCTTCCTGCATCGTTTCTCCCTCAACCCACCCGTACATGGCTACCCTCCGTCCCACCGGGGCGTAGGGGATCCCCTATCCGTCACTGTATCCGGCCTGCCGAGGTGAGGCAAATGGCCTCTCTAACGCCAAAGCCTGCTTCACCTGGGCTTCCAGCTCGGCCAGGGATCCGGAGTTGTCCAGCACCACATCGGCACGGCGCACTTTTTCCACCAAAGGCCACTGGCTGGCGATGCGAGCTTCGATTTCTGCCGGTGTAAGAAGATCCCGGCGAGCAAGGCGTTGCCGCTGCTGCTCTGGGGTGCAAGTCACCACCCAAATCTCGCTGGCCCAATTTTCCATGTGGGCTTCAAACAGCAACGGGATCATCAGACAAACGGTTTGGGATCCCTGGGCAGAGGAAAACCCTGGCCCGCTGTTCTTTTGGGAACCAGGCCCTTCCTCAAGCAACACGCCATGCGCCTCAGAGCTCTGCTCCGCTAACCCGAACAGAAAATCTTGCAGTTGAGCTTTAACAAAAGGGTGGATCTGGGCCTCTAGCCAAGCCCGCTCAGCGGCATCTGCAAACACGATCTGGCCCAACCGCCGGCGATCCAGATCCCCGGAGGGTGTTTGGATGGCCTTCCCATAGCGTTCCAGTACCCGCTCGCGAATGGGGGATCCCACCGCCAAGGCCTGGCGGGCCATTTGATCTGCATCGGCCACCGGGATCCCGTGCTGCTCCAGGATGCGGGCCACCGTGGATTTGCCCGTGCCCACTCCGCCCGTCAGGCCGATGATTCGCATAGCTGTCGTGGTTACGGTTTAGCTTGCTGGGGTAGAGGGGCGCTGCCAGGGTAAAGCCAGTTGAAGGTTTTTCTTCAAGGGGAGGCCGTTTTTGCAGCCAGCGGAGAAGAACGGTGCTCTGCCGCAGCCGGCAAAGGAGAGCTGGGCGGCAGCAGGCTATACTCAAAGCCCTCCACCAAGGCCCGACAGGAGGCTTCGATGATGTTGGTGGAAACCCCCACCGTGGTCCAGCGGCGGTGACCGTCGCTGAACTCCACCAGCACCCGCGTTTTGGCCGAGGTGCCGGCCCGCCCGTCCAAAATGCGCACCTTGTAGTCGGACAGGTGAATCGCTTCCAGTTGGGGATAAAACTCCAGCAGCGCTTTGCGTAGCGCCCCATCCAGAGCAGCCACCGGCCCATTGCCTTCCGCCGCCGTCACCCGAGTCTGCCCCTGCACCGCGATTTTCACCGCTGCCAACGATTGCACATCCGTTGCCTCGCCACTGGGATCCCGGTCTTTGCTGTTCCAATCGGAGCGTGTGGTGGTCGTCACGTTGAAGCTGAGCACCTCAAAAGGATGGGAGCGTTGTCCCAGCAAGCCCCGCACCAACAGCTCAAAGCTGGCCTCAGCAGCCTCAAACTGATAGCCCTGCAGCTCCAAAGTTTTCAGCCGCTCCAAAATCAAGCGCGCCTGTGGATCCGACTTGTCCAGCCGGATCCCGAATCCGGCCATTTTGTGGAGAATGTTGCTCAGCCCCGCCTGTTCTGAGACCACGATGCGGCGACAGTTGCCCACTTGCTCGGGGGCGATGTGCTCGTAGGTGAGGGGGTTTTTCTGAACGGCGCTGACGTGGATCCCGCCCTTGTGGGCAAAGGCCGATAGGCCCACAAACGGAGCATGGTCATCCGGGGCCAAATTGACCACCTCGCTGATGGAGCGGGAGATCTCCGTCAGGTGCTTCAGCTTCTCTTCCGGCAGACAGCGATAGCCCAGCTTCAATTGCAGGTTGGGGATGACACTGCACAGGTCGGCATTGCCGCAGCGTTCCCCATAGCCGTTGATAGTGCCCTGAACCATGCGCGCCCCCGCCTGCACAGCAGCCAGGGCGTTGGCCACAGCGGTGCCGGAGTCGTTGTGGGTGTGGATCCCTAGGGGCAAGTGCTGCAGGTGATGGGATTCTGCCAAGACAGCTGCCGTGATCGCCGCAATCTCGTGGGGCAGGGATCCGCCATTGGTATCGCAGAGAACCAGCCACTCTGCCCCTGCCTCGGCAGCCGCCACCAGGGTTTGCAGGGCATAGTCGGGGTTGTGGCGATAGGCATCGAACCAGTGCTCGGCATCGTAGATGACCCGCCGCCCCTGGGATCGCAGATAGGCAATGGTGTCGCGGATCATGGCCAGGTTTTCCTGCAGCGTGGTGCCCAGGCCCTCGGTGACGTGGAGATCCCAAGACTTGCCGAAGACGGTTATATAGCGGGTGCCCGCCGCCAAAATGGCCTGCAGCATGGGATCGTCTGCCGCCCGCCGCCCCGGCTTGCGGGTAGAACAAAAAGCCACCAGCTCGGCTTGCTCTAGGGGCTCTTCCCGCATCTGCCAGAAAAACTGCACATCCTTGGGATTGGCTCCTGGCCAGCCCCCTTCAATAAACGGGATCCCCAGCCGATCCAGCAGCTTGGCAATCTGTAACTTGTCTTGCACCGACAGCGATAGCCCCTCTCCCTGGGCCCCATCTCGCAGTGTGGTGTCGTAGAGGGTGATGGTGGCTGAGCAACCCAGATCAATCTTCATATCGCATCAGTTTCTTGTAAAAGGCGGTGGAGAAATCCGGCGGTTGTCCGCGCTGCACCAAAGCGACCACATCGATCAGATGATCCACAAACTCGTAGTTGGCAATGGAGAGCTGATAGGTGAGATCTGCATCCTGAGCAAAGATCACCTGAACCACCGTCAGATCCGAGGGCAACGGGGACGTATGCCAACTGGCCAAGAAGCGGA
Source organism: Thermostichus sp. MS-CIW-25 (assembly GCF_054060015.1). Taxonomy (NCBI): domain Bacteria; kingdom Bacillati; phylum Cyanobacteriota; class Cyanophyceae; order Thermostichales; family Thermostichaceae; genus Thermostichus; species Thermostichus sp. MS-CIW-25. The sequence continues at coordinate 91,188 of NZ_JBSSCS010000005.1, read as the reverse complement.
CAGGCCCCTCTCCCTCGATGGCCCTCTGCCCTTCCAGGCTGGCTTTTTTGTAGAGGCCCACCGCGAGGGCTAGGTACTGTCGGCGGGCAACGGCGTAATAGGGCTGATAAACGGCCACTTCTGGCGGGCTGGCGGGTTCAAGTTGCAAAGCCATGGTGCGCTAGGAGAGGGGTACCGCTTTTTCTAAGTTTCATGAAGTTCTGCAAGATAGGTGGGATCCCTATAACCAAGTAGATATCTCTGCATTGGCTGTAGCAAGTGTCGCCGGAAAAAGCTGTGAGGTCAATTGCGGCAGAGAACCCAGAAAAAATTATAAGGGGCCACTGCAACCCATTCTATTCAGCGTATCGCGAAGCGGTGCGGTTCCCGGTAGGGTGCCGGAGGCATAGCACCATCGCGACAGCGGGTGAGCGGACTACGGATAGATTGCCCAATTGTCTACTTTTCCTTGAGGGATCCCGCATCCCATGCTGGGGAGAAGCGTTGGAAAGTCGGGGATCTCTAGGAAAGAATAGAAAAGGAGAGATCCCTGCCCCTGCTCGCAACCGGCTCTTCTCCTGCCGGCAATAGCGAGATGGCATCCTTGCCTGGTTATCCAAACGCTTGGCATCTTCTGTCTTCATGAGCACAGCCCAAGGCCCAACCGCCTCTCGTCTCGACCCTCTCCCCCCGGGAGAGGGAGGAATAGCGGCCAACCCCCTGCTGGAGTGGGATCCCGTCCTGCAGCACAAGTTCCAGCAGCTTGTCCAGATCTTCGCCGAGATGGAGCGGGTCTTGGTGGCCTACTCGGGGGGAGTTGACAGCAGCTTGGTGGCCAAGTTGGCCTGGGATCAGTTGGGGGAGCGGGCCCTGGCCGTCACCGCTGCTTCTCCTTCGCTGCTGCCGGAAGATTTGGAGGAGGCAATTCAGCAGGCTCGGCAAATCGGGATCCGCCATCAGATCGTCGAAACCCACGAGCTGGAAGATCCGGGCTACGCCGCCAACCCCGTTAACCGGTGTTACTTCTGCAAAAGCCACTTGCACGATACCTTGCGCCTGTTGGCCCAAGCCCAGGGATATAACCATGTGGTGGATGGTCTCAATGCCGACGATCTGGCCGATTACCGACCGGGGACACAGGCAGCTCGGGAGCGCGGCGTGCGTTCCCCCTTGGCGGAGGTGGGGATGAGCAAGCTGGAGGTGCGGCAATTGTCTCGCCACCTGGGGCTGTCTTGGTGGGATAAACCGGCCCAACCCTGCCTCAGCTCTCGCTTTCCCTACGGGGAGGCAATCACCCCTGAGAAGCTGCGTCGGGTGGGAGCGGCGGAGCGCTACTTGCGCAGCTTGGGTTGGCGGCAGGTCAGGGTGCGCTCGGAGAAGGACACCGCCCGCATCGAACTTCCTCCGGATCAGATCGTGGAGTTTGTGCAGAAAACCAATCTGGAAGCGCTGGTCAAGGCCCTGCAATCCTTCGGCTATCTCTATGTCAGTCTCGATTTGGAGGGCTACCGCAGCGGCAAGCTCAACCGAGTCCTCAACCTTTCCCAGTTGGCCACAAGCTAGCGGGCTGGGGAAGCCGTAGGGGATCTGTGTTGAAGTTTTGCGCCGGGTGATTATGAGAGGGTTGCGGTTGCTCTGGCTCTGCTTGGGGGTGCTGGGGTTGGCAGTTGCCGGCCCTACTGCGGCTCAGGTGGAGTCCCAGAAGAAGGGGGGCGCTCAGCCCATGGATACGACTGACCTCAGCGCCGTTGCCGACCGAACGTTACGGCTGCGTTCTGACCGGCAAACCTTCGATCAACGGGCGGAAGTCTTCCAAGCAGAAGGCAATGTGGAGATGCGGCTGGGCCGCTCTGTGTTGCGGGCGGATCGCCTGCGCATTGAACTGCGACAGCGGCGGGCTGTGGCCGAGGGCAATGTTTCTATTCAACTGGATCGGCAACGCATTCAGGGATCCCGCCTAGAATACGACTTTGAGCAGGAGCGGGGATTTTTGGAAGAGGCCTTCGGGCAGGTGGATATTGGCCAGTTGCAGGCCAGTGGATCCCCGGCAGCCGCTTTGGCGCCAGAGCGGTTGGTGCGCTTTCGTGCCGTTCGCATCCGCTTCGATGCCACCACCTGGGAAGGAGAACAGGTGCGGCTGACCAACGACCCGCTGGATCCGCCGGAGTTGGAGATTCGTAGCCCACGGGTGACCTCCACTCTTCAGGCAGATGGTTCCAGCCTGCTGATTGCCGAGGCCGGCCAACTGGCCTTCGACCAGGTCTTGTTTCTGCCTCTGCCCATTCGGCTGCGCTTCGACTCATTAAACCGTCAGCCTCCGGTCAGCATCTTCTACGATGATTTCGACAGGGAAGAATTGCGGCGCGGCTTGATCCTCCAGTCCAACATCGAGCTGCTGCGGGATCCCAATGTGAGCTTGGTGCTCTCCCCGCAACTGTATCCGCAGCGCCTTTGGGGCAGTGAGCAGGGCCTTTTGGATGGGATCGGGCTGCGGGCCGATTTGCGTTGGCGGCAACCGGAGGCGAATGCCCAAACCTCCCTGTTTGCCGAGCTGCGGGGGATCGTCTTCCAGGAGTTTGCTCAGCGCTTGCGAGCTCAGGTCGAACACCGCATCACCACCGGCGATGGTGGAGAAGTCGCCTACACCTACGCCTATCGGGAACGCTTCTTCAGCGGTCGCCTGGGGTTTCAAATTGTGGAAAACCGCCTCGGTGCCAGCTACCGCTCCCCCACCCTGCGCCTAGGGAATACCGGCTTGGATCTCAGCTACCGCATAGCCGCCGACTACATCGATGCCTTGGGGCAGCCGGATGAAATCGACACGGATCCGGAGTTGGCCTTAGCCAACACCACCGACCGCATTCAGCTCTCCCGCCTGCAACTGGGGGCAACCTTGAATCGCTCCTTTCCCCTCTGGAGCCCTCCCAAGACGGCGGCGGATCCCCCACCCCGCTTTTCCGCTCTGCCCATCGAGCAAGGGATCTGGCTCAGCACCGGTGTGAGCAGCAGCCAGTCTTTTTACTCTAATGGCCGAGCCCAGAGCTATACTGCCGGCAGTATTGGCATTGATGCGGTGATTGGGGCTTTTGTGGCCGATACCTTCGACTACACCAACCTGAGGGTGACCTACTCCAACGGTTTTTTGGCCGGAGCCTCGCCATTTTTGTTTGACCGCATCACCACGCGGGAACAGCTCGTCCTGGGCTTTTTGCAACAACTGTACGGCCCGCTGCGGGTAGGGGCAGAGACAACGGTAGATTTGCAGTCGGGCCAGCAGGTGGATGTCGTCTATCGCCTGGGCTACGACCGCCGCACCTATGGCTTTAGCCTGCAGTACAATCCGGTGCGCCAGTCGGGGGCTCTGGAGCTGCGGGTGGAGGGCCTGAACTGGGATCCCGGCCAATCCTCGCCGCAGCCGACGACGGGATCGAGGATCCAAGAGCCCTGATCCCCAAACTCCAAGGCAGCTTAAAAGTGTAGTCTTGACTACTACTCTGCGGAGATTTTCTATGAGAAATTGTCCCATATTGGGGAAAAATCCTAATTCAAATCTTCCTCGAATTGCAGAACCCTCTTGGAAATCGAAACAGTAAGGTAAAATACAGAAGTTATTTTTTCCAGGATTGATTTCTGCCAGTTGGGATCGCCGTATCGCAGACTACCGCAGTGATCCCCAGACGGTGTTAGGGTAGATGGTAGGCTGAGCAACGTGGGCTGGTAATCTGAATTATGCAAACACTCGATGCAATCCCCGATAAAAAACGAGCAGAGCGAATAACCTGTAGCTACATCAATGCGACCAGCTCCATTCAGGTGGTTCGCATCACGAATATCGAAAACTGGTACTTTGAGCGGGTGGTCTTTCCAGGCCAGCGGCTGCTCTTTGAAGCGGTGCCTGGAGCCAAGCTAGAGATTCACACGGGCATGATGGCCAGCTCCATTCTGGCAGACACCATCCCCTGTGAAAAGCTGCGCGTTCGAGAAACGGAGCCGGCGACCGTAGGCGCCTAAATCCCCAGAGGCCAGCGGTGCGGACTAAGTTTCCCGGCCTTGTTGCCTTCTCTCCTCACTCTCTGGGCTGGGGGAAGGCTGAGGTGAGGGGCTGGCGGAGCGGCGCGGCTTCGGGGGTAGTGGGATATCCAGGAAGCGGGCGCTCAACCTCACTGGGCTGGTTTCTTGCCGCTGGGGAGGCCAAGGGATCCCCAACCAACGGGCTGTGAGCTCCAGCAAGCTGGGGGGTGGTGTCGGCGTAGGAGTTGGCGTGGGTGGTGGGGTGGGGTACAGATCTAGGCGCGGTGGCCGTGGGGTGCTAACCCGAAAAGCATCGGGAGGGGGTTGGGTCAGAGGTACATTCGGATCCCCGCATCCCAGCAAGCCCAGCCCGCCGGCAAGCAACAGGCCGTACAATTTTCGAGTGCCTCTACTGCCCATGAGTACGCTGCTGGACACCTCCAACAGGGTATCATCGAGAGCCCAAGGTTCTGAGCTGAGCTTGTAGATCTGCCTCCAGGCCGGACAGCTCACGAGCCAGGGTTGCGTAGCGGTTGCCAGTCAAGTTTTTGGCGGTAAATTGCTCCAACAGTTGCTGATCCCGGGCAACCATTTGGTTGAGATACTGAGCCACAGAGGCTTGTGGATCCTCGATCAAAGCTCGGCACACCTGTAGGGCCATCACCAGTTGGGCCCGCACCTGCAAAAACAGCGACTGGATGTACTTTTGCTCAGCCTCACTGAGTTGCCGAAAATCCCGCCAATGCTGCCCCCCCTGCAGCGATTGCCGAAGCTCGTTGACCCAGTGGTTGTAGTCTTTTACCTTGCGGGCCAGATCGGTGGCAAACTTCATCACCTCGGGGGTGCTGTTGAGCAGATGGGCTTCCTGCCAACGCTGCCGGATGCGATGCAGGCTTTTTCCCAAGCGCAGGCTGACTCTCAGGATCCCCAACAGGAGCAGCAGTAGGATCCCGGCAGCCGCGGTATAGGACACCCAAGAGCCGGGATCCCGCATCCCCAAGAAGATGACCAAGGCTATTGCTATCAAACCAAAGGCCAGCATGCCCCAGGAGCGTAGCCGCTGTTGCTGCAGACGCAGGTACTCTGCCCGCAAATCAAAGGCCTCGCAGCAAGCGTCCAGATCGGCGGCCATGAGCTGGCGAAACTCGTCCACAGAGATCGGTTCCACACTAATCATCGAGGGCACCCTTAACGCAAGTGGATCGAGGCCGAACGGCATCAAGACCTGCCCTGCCAATCACGGGCAGCTTCCGTGCTTTCTTGTAGGGGCTCCAGCGTTTCGCTGGCCGGAACCACCATCAACCCATACCCTCCGCTGCGGCAAAAATCGACGATCTCCTGCGTGTCAAAGCGTTCTGCCACGGGCTTGGGCAGTCCCTGTTGAGCCAACCGCTGCGCATATTTTCTTGCCGCAAACGAGCTCTCGAAAGCAATGACGATATCTTGACCCCCAACCTGGCGCGTGCAGATTCCCTCCTGCCCATTGGCTTGGTAAAGCAGCACAATCACCTGGGGGGGCAAGTCCTCTGGGCTGACCCAAGACAAACCCTTCTCAGCCTGGGATCCCCCGCTAAGCAATACATCCCGCGCCTCATTCAGCCGCGCCAGTTGCGCCTCTAGCAAGGGTCTTTGTCGCTCGTCCTCCAGTTCTGCGAGGGCAGTACTGAGGGTTTGGTATTCCTGAAACAGTCGCCCCCGGATCTGCCGCTCGGTTGCGTCCGGCGGAAGGTTGAGAATCTGAAGGGCTTCGGCGGTGTTCATCATGGGCTCTGATTTATTCAAAATCATTGCCTAGACTAGCTGCTTTGAGAGTCTCTGGAGAGAAATTCTCCTATGATCGTGGCTGCCCGCTTTCTCGGCCAGAAGAGAGGGTGGACTCACCGATCGCGCCAGCGGGCCGGAGGCCTTGTGCGGCGATGATGACTTCCATCTTGAGGCTGCTCAGCAGGGGAATTGACCTGGGGTTGGTCAGATAAAGAGGGAAGGGGGAAGCCCAACTCAAAAGCCTCTCGTGCCAGCAAAGCCAGCAGAGATGGATTTAACTGGGCGCGTTTCACCCGCTCCTTGAGGCGATTCCACAGGTGTGCTCGGTGGATGCGTTCCAACTCTTCTCGCTGTTCACGTATCATGTTGTTCCCACCTCTCTTGTATCAATCCTAACTAAGCAACAGGGGAGCTGGTGTCAGGGAACTTTGATGGATTTTAGGAGATGGGATCCTCATTTTCTCCGAGTTGACCCGCCGGGATCCCTGGGGTTGCCAGCAGGGAACACCATTCACATCTGTAATTTCTTGTGTTGCAGCAAGCCCGTCTTCGGAATGTACAAGGGCGGGATCCGACAGTTTTTCTAGGGACATTTTGGGATCCCTGCGCGCCTTAGAGGTCTTCCACACAGGGAACTGCGGCCTTGACAGGGCCAGCTTGCCCCAATCTATCCAAAAAATGCTGCAGGAGCTGAAAACCGGGTGGGTTGAGGCTGTAGTAAATCCAGCGCCCCTGCTGGCGAGCATTGACCAATTTCGCATCCCGCAGGGTTTTTAGGTGAAACGAGAGCTTGGATTGGCTCACCTTCAGCTCCTCGCAGAGATCACAAACACACAACTCACGCCCCTGCAGCAGTTGCAGCACGCGCAGGCGAATCGGGTCCGAGAGGGCGTGGAATCCCTCCCGCACCTGCTCATCTGTCAAATTCCCCTCTACCTCAACCAGGAACGAAACCATCATTCAACCAGGGTAGCAGGAGTTTTGCGCTCCAGTTGTCGGTCAGTTGGACGGCAGGGAAAAGGCGCAACAGTCAACCGGCTCAGCGACGGTAGGTCAACCGCGCTTGAAGATAACACTGCCAACATTCCGTTGCCAACTTTGTGTTCTCTTTAACGTTTCTTGTTGCTGCCTTCACAAGCTCTCTACAGTTTCGCTGGAATCAATCACCGGCATCCGTTATGCGAGAGACACAGTTGCACCGGCTATGGCTGGTGTTGCTGGAAAAAGCTGCTTTGAATCATCTGTTGAAAAGCCTGGGCTGCTCGCGAAGTGTGCAGAACCCTCGCGAGAGCATCTACAAACGGCTCATCAATCTTTTGCCAAGACGGAGACGTTAATCCCGACACAGGGATCCAATACGAGCTTGGCAGGTGGCGATTTCTTCAGGGGTGAGGTTGTCCCAATTGACGTCGCGGCGCAGCACCAAGCCATTGTGCCCGGTGATGAAGCGGGGCAGCTCTGCTTGGTCGATCACGCTCAGATCCCGCATGTGATAAGTGGTGTAATAGGTAACATCTGGGGTCTCGAAATCCACGTCAATAAGAGTGAGGGTCTTGCGGGGGGGCAGAGGGCTGCCCAAGAGGGGACGAGGGCCAGAGCCGAGAATGCCGCAGTGAAGCAGTTGCAGTTGCCCTTTGTGGCCAGGGTAGTAGCCGTGGTCGTGGCCGCTGATGTAGGTGTGGACGCGGTACTTCTCCAGCAGAGCCCGTTTGGCATCCGCCTCCAGCAGCACTTCTCCCGGATCGTCGCGCCCGACAGTGATGGCGTAGAGGGGCAGATGGCCGATGACAATGCGCAACTTGGCCTTCTGAGCCCGTTCGCTGGCCAGAGCCGCTTCCGCCCAGGCCATTTGTTCGGGCGGGATGTAATTGCAGGTGGCATCCCAGACTAGGTAAAACACATCGTCTTTTTCAAAGGTGTAGTAGAAGGGAAAGTCCCCCCGATCCACAAAGTTCAAACCTGGGTCGTGGGCCGGATCGTTCCAAAACTCGCGGGCCAGATCCCGTTCTTTTTGAAAGAGAAAGCCGCCCCGCGTGGTGCGGGCACAGGAAGCATCGTGATTGCCCAAGGTAAAGCCGTAGGGAAGTTTGGCCGCACGGATTGGGCCAGCCACATGCCGGTCGAAGGCTGCCCACATGGCGCGAATGCGCTCCTCCGACAGGCGGGGATCCTGACCGGCCACCATATCTCCTCCTCCCAAAACAATATCCGGCTGAAGATAGGGGATGAGGCCGATGCCCCGATCCACCTCTGGGTCGTATTCCACCGAGCCGTAGATGCCGTTCATGTCACTGATGACCAAGAGGCGCAGATCTCGGCGGGGGGGGATGTAGAGGCCATGGGGGGCATCTGGATGGGGGACGACGGTGGGGGTGGGCTGGGGGGTAGGAGAGGGGAGAGCGGCTCTAGGGGATCCCATCCCTGGGGCTAGATGAGAGGGCTGCTGCCGACTGGCCCAATAGGCTCCTGCCAATCCACTGCTGCTGGCCAACCCCAACAAACCCAGAATTACCTTGCGCCGCCGCATGATCTTTGCCCCCAACACTCCAGCGGTATTGTAGAAAATCAAAAGGCTGATGTTGGGCTCTTCCATCTGCGCACGGCCTGGACTCGGCTCGAAGATGGCTATGCGCGGCAGCTCTTGTAGAGTTCGGGGTGTTTTTTGAACAACTGTTGACGCACAAATGCTACCTTGGTAGAGATGAGCAACTACCTATCTCAGACTCGGTATGACTTGAGGTTTTCCATGCCTCGCCCCTTGGATTCTTTGGAAGCTGCCTTGGAACGGTGCCGGGAGTGCAATCTGCGTTTGAGCCGACAGCGCCGTTATATCCTGGAGCTGCTGTGGCAGTGTGGCGAGCACCTCTCCGCCCGCGAGATTTACGATCGCCTAAATCAGCAGGGCAAACCGATTGGCCACACGTCCGTTTATCAAAACCTGGAAGCTTTGGCCAGCCACAACATTGTCGAGTGCTTGGATCGTGCCGATGGGCGCCGCTACGGCAACCGCACCCATCCCCACAGCCACGTGAACTGTCTGGATAGCAACCGCATCTTGGATGTGGACGTGGAGCTGCCGCCTGAACTGCTGGCCCAAGTGGAGCAACAAACGGGCACCCGCATCCAAAGTTACCGCATTGAGTTTTTTGGGGTGGAAAAGCCTGCGGAGCCCCAGCAGTAACCTTGGCAAAGGGATCCCTGCTGCCCTGAGCAAAAGTTGGGCAAAGGTCAGTAAGCTCGATTTTGGCCTTTGGTGATTTGGGACTGGATTTGCTCGAGAGAACTGGCAGGGGCCAGGCATTTGTTGCCCCAGCACACCAGCCCTAGAGCTCCTTCCGGCAGAGGTTCGGCTTCGGTGGGGAGAGCAAAGACGGTGGTGGGCCAAGATCGTTGCTGAAAGGCGGGAATGGAATCGGCCTCCAGGGTGACTTTCACCCAATTGCTATACCAATCCAGTCCGGCAAAAAGGCTGGGGCAGGTGCGCGGCTGGGTGCTCATGATGTGGGCAAAGGTTTTCAAGGCCTGCTCTGCCCGCTCCAGGTAGTCCAGATCTCCAGTGAGGGCGGCCAGGCGCACCAGGTTGGCAATGGCCACCCCATTGGCTGCAGGGGTAGCGTTGTCCTGGAACTCCTTCTCTCGCACCAACAGCTCAGGGGCACTCTGGGCATCGCTGACAAAGTATCCCCCCCTGGCCGGATCCCACAGTTGCGCATCCATCTCCTGCTGGAGCTGGAGGGCAGCCTGCAACCAGTCTTGAGGGGTGGGATCCCCCAGCAGGGGCAGGCAGGCTTGCTGCAAGTCCAACAGGGCCTTGATCAGCAGGGCGTAATCTTCTGACTTGGCGGGCACCTGCGCTGTGCCATCGTAGTTCAAGCGCAACAGGGATCCGGTCTCGGGGTGGCGTTGCCGGCTGAGGATGAATTGGGCTGCCCGCAGAGCCAATTGCAGATAGTCTGCGTTGCCGAACACTTGATAGGCCCGCGCCAGGCCGGAAATCATCAAGGCGTTCCAAGAGACGATCATCTTGGTGTCGGTGACAGGTGGGATTCGCCCTGGCCAGGATTGCAGACGGGCCGATTGGGCATCCACTGCCGGAGGGAAGGGAACTCGTCGATCCGCAGAGCCATAGCGTGCCTGAAACAGATGGGTGGTCAAGGCGGCTTCAACTTCTGGCGGCAACGCTCCTCCCTGTTGGCGCTGCAAGACGATGCAGCCGGGCCGATCGGGGAAGTTGCCCCCCGGCGATAGGTCAAACGCCTGCTGCAAGGCGCGGAAGGTTTCTTCCCCCAAGAGCTCCTGCAGCTCCTGCCAGCGCCAGACGTAGAACTCTCCCTCCTCTGGCTCTCGATCCTCTGCCCGGGCAAAGCTGTCGGCATCTTGAGCGGCGTAGAAATACCCGGCAGGGGCGGTCATCTCTCGCGCCACCCACTCCACCGTCAGCCGCACCGCCCGCTCGATGGCCGGATCTTGGATACCGTGCGCCCACAGATCGGAGAGAAACTCTAGGATCTGCCCGTTGTCGTAGAGCATCTTTTCAAAGTGGGGCACCGTCCAGGTGGGATCCACAGTGTAGCGGTGAAATCCTCCGGCCACATGGTCGAAGATCCCTCCCAACACCAAGGCCATGCCCCGCTCTTTGGCCCGTTCCAGAGCGCTCTGCGAGCCGGGGATCCCTTCCGGTGGGTCGAAGCGGGCTGAGCGCAACACCAACTGGGCGTAGGGCATCATGGGAAATTGCTGCACCGCCCCGGCATTGGAGAGCAAAGGCTGGATCTTGGGGATCCCAGAGCGCAGCAGGTCGGCGGGAATGTGGTCTTCCGGCACTAAGTCGCTGAGGGTGGTCAGAGCCGTCAAAATCTGGCCTTTCATCTCCTCTATTTTTTCCTTTTCCTGCCGGTAAAACTGCAGGATGCGCTGCAGCAAGGCCAGAAACCCCGGGCGGCCAAAGCGGGGCTCTACGGGAAAATAGGTGCCGGCGTAAAAGGGCACCAGGTCATCGGGCGTGAGGAAAACATTGAGGGGCCACCCCCCCTGCCCGCTCATGAGCTGCAACGCCTGCATGTAGATGCTGTCGAGATCCGGCCGCTCCTCGCGATCCACCTTGATGGGCAAAAAATGGGCATTCAAAAAGGCGGCAATTTCAGGGTTGGAGAAGGCCTCGCCCTCCATGACCGTACACCAGTGGCAACTGGAATAGCCGATGGATAGGAAAATCGGCCTATCCTCGGCCCGGGCTTTCTCCAGAGCCTCGGGGATCCAAGGCCACCAATCCACCGGGTTCTCGGCGTGCTTGCGCAAGTAAAGGCTGGAACTTGTGGCGAGGCGATTGGCCATAGGTACACCCTCTCACCTTTTTTTGCTTTTCAGGCTAGCGCGTTCTCCTGCCGAGGCCGAACCAACCCACTGTTGTTCGAGATACACTCACCTGCCTCATTTCCCTGGGATCCCCTGCTCCTGCTCGGCAGCCGGGATCAAAAACTCCAGAGGGCGCCCGTGCAAGACCAAGGTGGTGCTGGGATTTTCCACAAAGCCGATTCGCTCGTAAAAGCCACGCTGATGGGTTGTGAACAGGTAGATGCGCTCCACCGACTGCAGGTGGGGATGGCTGATCAGGGTTTCCACCAACTTGCGCCCAATGCCCTGACGTCGGTAGTCGTGATCGACCACGATATCCCAGAGGACGGCCCGGTAAACCCCATCGGAAGTGGCGCGGCCAAAGCCAATCAGGCGTTCCCCATCCCACACGCTGACCACCGGATGGCTGTGGGCAACGGCCCGCTCCATCTCCTCCCGCCGGCGATTCTGCGCCCAAAAGGCGTTGCGGTTCAACAGCAGGAGAAGCTGATCCAGATCCAGCTCGCCCCGCTCCAGAGAGAAGCGAATGTTGCGGTTGTCCACCGGCTGATGAGAGGGCGCGATAACAGGCTCAGGAGAGGGATCTGACATGAAGCGGCCTTTGCAGTGGCGAGGGTTGGCAAGGAAGGGGGAGTTCAGCAAAACACTTGGGCCTGACAAACTGAGGCTAGCTGGCCGAGGCATTGTCGGCGGTTGGCCCCGCATGCTCTAGGGCATAGGCTTTGAAGCGCTCCAGATCCGCCTGGATGGTGCTCTCCACCACTTTGCCCACAAACAGGCCATCCAAGATTTTGCCGAGGATCCCCGGGAGCTTGTAGGCCACCGACAGCTTCACAATGGTACTGCCTTTGCGGTCGTAAAAGCGCAGCGCGCCCCGATTGGGCAGCCCCTCCACCGAACTCCAGCCGATGTGTTGGTGTTTCACCACCGTGTGGGTGCGGGAGATCCAACTGAAGGTGAGGCCGCGGGTATCCAGTGTCCACCGAGATAGCTCCTGATCCAGCAATTCCACCGAGCGGATCCACTTCATCCAGCGGGGCATGAGGGTGAGGTTGGCCCACAAATCCCATACCTGCTCGATGGGAACAGGTACCTCCACCTGACAGGTATGCTCTAGCCAATCCGACTCTGACATAGGGCCTCCCACGCAACACCCAGCAGAAACACAAACCATCCAGGGGCTTGGCCACAACGCCTCGGGACGGGATCCCTGCCTTTACAAAATTTTATATCGACCTAAGATAGCATTATCGGCCTCGTGAAAGTTTGGGGCTCTGCGCTTTTTGGCAGCCCGGTTTCTTTTTCGAGCAAGTTGCGGCTGCCCCCCATGAGGGCAATGCAGAAGGCAGGTATCATGATTGCCATCTGCAAGCTCCACTTGCAAAGGTTCGGTGCATCCACTCGGTTGACTTGACGGAACGACCTCACCATGGTTTCTCAATGGAAACAGCATCTGAAGAACTACTTCGTGGCGGGGTTGCTGGTGGTGATCCCTCTGGCAACTACCATTTGGCTGACGGTGGAGGTGGCCACCTGGAGCATTGGCTTTCTGACCAGCATTCCGAAGCAGTTCAATCCCATCCAGGGTTTGCACCCGATCTTGATCAACCTCATCGATCTGGCGGTGGGCCTGTTGACGCCGATTGTGCTCATCCTGTTGATTGGCTTCATGGCCCGCAACATTGTCGGCCAGTGGCTGCTCAATCTCAGCGAACAGTTGCTCCATGCGATTCCGGTGGCGGGGCTGGTGTACAAGACCTTGAAGCAATTGGTCAGTGTTTTGTTTGCCCCCAACAATCAGCGCTTTCGGCGGGTGGTGCTGGTGGAATATCCCCGACCAGGAGCTTGGGCGCTGGCCTTTGTGACGGGCACCATTCAAACTCCCATTCGGCCCGATGGGCCGCAGCGCTCCCTTGGCCTGTTTGTGCCCACCACCCCCAATCCAACGACGGGCTGGTACGCCATTGTGCCGGAAGACCAGGTGGTGGAAGTGTTCATGCCGGTGGAAGATGCTTTTAAGATGCTCATTTCCGGCGGCATTGTCACCCCTGAGAGTTTTGAAGCGGGGCTGCAGCGGCGAGAAGGAGCTTTGGCCGTGACCATGCCCAGTTTGCGGGAGCTGGTGGAGCAGGAGCGGGTGGCAGGATCCCCCAGGGCTGACTCGGTGGGCTCTGAGGTAGGTTTTGAGACTGAAGGGATCCCTTAATCCTGCTTTCCTGTCCCTGCAGAAGGGCCGGGCTGCCAGAGCTGGTATTCTTTGGCCTGTTCCAAGCGCACATAAAAAGGCCGCATTTGCCGATCCAATGCCTCCACTTGCTCGGAGGGAAAGGCCTTCCAGTCAGCACGGCTGGCCCAGCGGAGGATGAGGTGGACAAGTTCAGGATCCTGCTGATCCAGCCAAACTTCTTTGCCCAGAAAACCCGGATGCCGGCGCAGGGCGGATCCCCAAACCCGCTCGTCTTGCTCAAGAAAGGCTGCTTGCCCACCGGGAGGAACCCGGAAGCAGAGATGTTCGATGGCGATAGGGCCGGGCGGGCTGGGATGGGTTGACACAAGAACAAGGGCGACAAAGTTAGAGATGGGGATGTGGTCAATTCAAATAGCAACAAGACACTGGCCAGTGCAACAGCTCTGTTCGCGAAAGCGGGCCGTAGGTCTTATCCCTTCACCAACGGAACCAGGCTCTCACTCCCGTACTTCTGAACCCATCCCCTCAAGACCCTGGAGTGCTGAATTCTCTCTTCTCGATCCCGCTCTCGATACCCTAACTCTTTTTTTTCGTGTTATTTGCAGCTTCCTGAGAGCATAGTAAATAGCACTGGGTTGGACGCCGAACCTCTGGGCTCTCTCCTTCAGTCGAGCTTCTGGGTACTGGTCCACATCTTGCTGCAGGGCGGCCAAGTCTATCTTGCGTTTCCGGGTCTTGACTTTTGTCGGCCTAAGATCCTCTCGATTCAGCCAGCGATAAACCGTTGCGCGACTGACTTTGTAAATCTGTGCGGCTGTGGTGGGGCTGCCCCCTTCCTGGACATACCCTACGACTCTTTCTCTCAGGTCTAAGCTGTAGCCCATGGAGCTTTCTCCTGAGTCTGCCTTCATGCCATCTTACTTTAATACCGTCTCATCATCAACTGAATTGACCATAGATCTTCGCTCCCCACAAGATCCTCTCAAGACTCGAGGGAAGAAGCTGTCAATCGTTGCAGGGTGGGAATGAAGTCGGGGTAGGAGATGCGGGCACAGTCGGCTCCTCTGAGGAGGGTGGATCCCTGCGCTCCCAGGGCTGCCACCATCAGACTCATGGCGATGCGGTGATCCTCGTGGCTATCGACCTCAGCTCCATGAAGGGGGATCCCTCCTTTGATTTCCAGGCCATCGGGATATTCGGCGACCTGGGCTCCCATGCGGCTCAACTCTTGGGCCATGGCTGACAGGCGGTCGCTTTCTTTCACCCGCAGCTCTGCGGCATCGCGAATCACCGTGATCCCTTCGGCAAAGGCCGCCGCCACCGCCAAAACCGGGATCTCGTCGATCAGGGTGGGGATGAGATCGCCGGCGATGGTGCAGCCGCGCAAGCGGGCCGAACGCACCCGCAGATCTCCCAGGGGCTCGCCGGCCATTTCCCGGCAGTTTTCAATTTGAATATCGGCCCCCATCTCCTGCAACACCCGTAGTGCACCGGTACGGGTGGGGTTGAGGCCCACATCCCTTAGCAGCAATTCGCTCTCGGGCACAATGGAGGCGGCCACCAGCCAAAAGGCTGCCGAGCTGATATCTCCCGGCACCTGAACTTTTTGGCCCACCAGGTGGGATCCTCCCACCACGGCCACGGTTTTTGTTTCCGGATCCACCTGAATGTTGGCCCCGAAGGCCCGCAACATCCGTTCCGAGTGATCCCGAGAGAGAGCCGGCTCGGTGACTTGGGTGGTGCCTTCCGCCAGCAGACCCGCCAGCAAGAGGCAGGATTTTACCTGCGCTGAAGCCACCGGGGAGCGGTAGTGAATGCCCTTGAGGGATCCCCCTTGTACGGCCAAAGGTGCCAAGGTTCCACCGGCCCGTCCCCAAATGCTGGCCCCCATCTGCCGCAGTGGTTCTACCACCCGTCCCATGGGCCGCGAGCGCAGGGAGCGATCGCCAGTGACGGCAAAAAAGCGCCCGGCCTGGCCAGCCAGGATCCCCAGCATCAGGCGCAAGGTGGTGCCGGAGTTACCTGCATCCAACACGTCTGCCGGTTCTTGCAGCTGGCCCAGGCCAACTCCCCGAATGCGAACACACTCGCTGTTGAGCTCCGAAATATCTGCCCCCAGCGCCCGAAAGCAGGCTGCCGTACTGCGGGGATCCTCTCCCAGCAACAGCCCTTGGATGGTGGTTTCTCCTTCGGCCAGGGATCCCAGCATCAGGGCGCGGTGGGAAATGGACTTGTCGCCGGGGATGCTCACTTGGCCGCGCAGGCCCTTGGCCGGCGAGAGAGTGAGGATATCGGTAGAAGAAGAGTGAGTCAACACAGCAACTCTGATGGCAGACTGGGCAAAAGCGGCAGCAGTCTCATCTTACTCAGGCCCGGACTCATGCCCCAGAGATCTTACCAGGGATCCCAAGACAGCCTGTCTTTTGACGGCCACCCCTCTTTTCCCAGAGGATCACCTTAACAACATGGATTCCTCGGTCGGGGCCTGGCCTCGGCCTTTTTTTTGCAGATACTGAACTTTGTAGCAGCAGAAATAGAACCCCCGCAGACCGTGCTTGGCAAGGTGTATCAACACGATTCCGTTTTGACCGAGGAGGTGATGGCCTACCTGCAACCCCAGGGGGGCGGCACTTTTCTGGATGTGACGTTGGGAGGGGGTGGGCACAGCTTGGCGCTGCTGCGGGGGGGAGCTGCCCGAGTGGTGGGGTTGGATCGGGATCCGGCGGCTCTGCAGGCGGCGCAAGCGCGTTTTGCAGCAGAAGGGATCCCCGGCAGCCGCATCCAACTGTGGCACCTCAATTTTGCCGATTTCGATCTGCAGCAGCATGGCTTTCGGGATGAGCAGGGGCAGGGGATTCCCTTCGATGGCATCGTGGCCGACTTGGGGGTGAGTTCGCCGCAACTGGACTGCCCTGAGCGGGGATTTAGCTTTCGCGGAGAGGGGCCGCTGGATATGCGCATGGATCCCAGTGCCGCTCAGGAAACCGCTGCCGATTGGGTTAATCATCGCCCGGTCGAAGAGTTGATCGAGATTTTCACCCGTTACGGCGAAGAGCGATTTGCCCGCCGCATTGCCCATCACATCGAGCAGGCTCGTCCCCTCGCCACAACCACTCAGTTGGCCCAGGTGGTTTGGCAGGCAGTACCTCCGGCAGCTCGGCGAGGCCGCATCCACCCGGCCACCCGCGTCTTTCAGGCGTTGCGCATTGCCGTGAACCGAGAACTGGAGGCTTTAGAAACCTTGCTGGCCCAAGCCCCCACTTGGCTGAAACCCGGCGGCAGGTTGGCCGTGATCAGCTTCCATAGCCTTGAAGATCGCTTGGTGAAATGGGCCTTCCGCAGGGATCCCCGTTGGCAGGTGCTCACCCCCAGGCCCTTGTCCCCTTCCGAACTGGAACGGCAACGTAATCCACGGGCCCGCTCTGCCAAACTGCGAGTGGCTGCCCGCAGCAGTCAGATGTAGGTTTAGGTTGGTTCTCCCGCTCTCAAGAGATCGGCTACCGTGAAGCGGACAGCTGTCCTGCTGAGGCCGGGAATCGGGAGAAGGGGGTTGCTGTTGGGGGGCGCGGGGAACTAGGGTGAAGCGGAACCGGCAGTCCTGCACCGTCGGATCCCTTGGTGTGTGTGAGGTTAAGCCCCATGGTTAGCCAGCCTTTGAACGCAGGTCTTGATCGTCCCAAAAACCCTCGTCGCCACAGACGGTCTTCTGCTCTGAGCCGACCCCTCTCCGGTACAGTTCAGGCCAGCCGCACCCAGCCTTTGGATTTGAAGTTGAAATCAGCCCATCCTCGCAGCCGACATTCGGCTTGGGCAGAACACCTAGCTTGGTGGAAGCAGATCTCCACAGGGATGGCTATCCTCTCTGGGGTTTCAGTGTTAAGCCTTTACAGTTGGACTGTGCATACCCAAAGCCGGTGGAGCCAGCGTTACCAGGTGTGGCAGCAGATGCAGCGCAACGAACGACAGTTTCTGCTGACTCAGGAATCCATCGCCAATTCTCTGCGGGAAATTGCCGACCGCTCCGAAATGGTGCCGCTGGTACCGGATCGGATGATTGAGGTGCCGATTGCCTCTTCCGGCCAAGTTGAGCCGGATCCAGCCCACCAGGCAACGGCTTTGCCAGAAAGAGCGCTCCGCGCCGCTCACGCGACCGAAAAAGCCCCTCTTTTCTATCCGGTTGGGTACTAATTCATACGGATCCCGCCCATGACGGCTAGGCCAGCGTCCCCATCTTGCTTTCCCAAAAGCTGTGGGTCTTGTGAAGTCTCAGCGTATCTGATACATTTACGCTGAACACTGCTGAACATCACTGTTCAACTATGCAGCGATAGCATTCTGTTTGTTTCCAACCAGAATGGCGGTATCCCGCAAAGCTTTGAGTAGAATACCCAAAGCGCAGTTTCCGTGTCGTCTTACTACCAATTTTCTGCTTTGCTTTGGCTACCATGTTGGCAGACTCGAAAGTAAACAGAAAGATCAACTGGTAGTAATCCGTACTGAACATATTATACATTATTTTCAGTATAGTTGAGCTTATTATTGACTAGAGTCATGCTCTGTTCTCTAAAAGGCTAAGGGATCCCTGGGCCTCGCGATCTGGAGTAGCAGCGGGCTATCCTTCAACTGCTTACAAAGCAGTGAAGAAATCTGGCCTAAATGGGATGTGGCCCATCCGAAGCCCTGGGATTGCCGTTGGGATCCCGTTCACCCCTGGGGATGACATCCCCCCTGGCAGGATAGGAACTCCAGAGCAGGGGATGTATGATGCCTAGCACGGCTTTTTCGGAGCAATCGCAGAGAAAGCTGTACCGACAGGTTGTCCTGGGGATCAGCCAGGGCATGTAAAGGGGAAAGTCCGGTGCAAATCCGGCGCTGTGCCGCAACTGTGATGGGCTTGGGCTAGACCCATGCCCTCAGTCAGGATGCCCGCCTGCGGTTTTGGCTCGCATTTCTTCCGCGTCGCACGGAATCAGGAGCTTTAGGAAAATGAATCCCATTCTAGGTCTCAGCCTGGCGCTGGGGGGCTTTGTTTTGGGGATCCCAGCGTGGGCGCAGCCGGCAGCTTCCCCGCCCTCAGCTCAAGAGGTTTTGGAAACCGGCGTTAGCGCCGAGATTTTAAATCAACCCGTCACCACGCCTTTTCGTCGCCCCGGCTTGCTGCGGGATTCTTCCCGCCCGGTTTACGTCATTACCCGCCAGCAAATTCGAGAGCAAGGGGCAAGAACCGTTCAGGAGGCCCTGCGCTACCTGCCCGGGATCCTCAGCGACGGCACGGCGGGAACCCAGTTGGGAGCCCTTAGCTCCCAGTTTATGCGGGGAGGACGAACGGCCCAGGTGTTGGTGCTCTTGGATGGCCGCCCCATTAACGACCTGGGCTTTTTTGGCGGGTTCGATCTGTCTCAGATCACTACAGATGTGGTCGAGCGTATTGAGATCTCTCCAGGTGGGGGCTCCACCTTATACGGCTCCGATGCCGTTGGCGGGGTCATCAACATCGTGACGCTGGATCCAAAGCCGGGATCCGAGACCGTGCTGGAAGCGGCTATCGGCAGCTACGGCCTCAACGAGCAAGGGATCCAAAACCGCGGCCAGGTGCAGGATCTGGGCTGGGTGGTCAGCTATCGCCGTCTGCAGAGCAACAACGACTTTCCCTTTGAAATTAGGCGTTTGGGCAAAGCCGGCAGGCGGGAAAACTCGGCGGTGGAGTACCACAACCTACAAGCCAAGCTCACCTGGCAATTGGCAGAAGGCCAAGTCCTAACCGGAAATGCCCTTTATCTCAACAAAGCGTTTCAGGTGCCTGGCAGCACCGAGTTTCCCTCCCCCGATGCAGTGCAAAACACCAACGACCTGCTGTTAGATCTCAGTTGGCTGTGGAATCAAGAGAAGGGATCCCTGCAAGCTAGGGTATTTTTTGACGACCTCAACTATCGCTTCAGCGCCCCACAAAGCCAGGGATCCCGGGATGAGATCCTGCGAACGGGGTGGGGATCCCAACTGCAATACACCTGGAAGGCTGCTGAAAACCTGGAGCTTACTCTAGGAGCAGACTACCGATCCATTTCAGCTCGCAACACCACCTTCTCCTTTGCCAGGGGATCCACCAATGTCAACTACGACAATACCGTGAACCAAGGGGCCCTCTTTGCCCGCCTGGATTACAAGCCACAGCCCAACTTTTATCTCAACTTAGGTGTTCGCCAAGATTCGAGCAATCTGGTCAACGGTTCGGCCACCTCTCCTGCCGCAGGGATCCGCTGGGTTTTGGCAGAAGGCACCACCCTGAGGGCCA
Organism: Thermostichus sp. MS-CIW-25; assembly: GCF_054060015.1. Classification (NCBI taxonomy): domain Bacteria; kingdom Bacillati; phylum Cyanobacteriota; class Cyanophyceae; order Thermostichales; family Thermostichaceae; genus Thermostichus; species Thermostichus sp. MS-CIW-25. The sequence goes on along the minus strand of NZ_JBSSCS010000005.1, from coordinate 71,599 downwards.
ATTATGCCGGCAGCTTTCGCACCCCCTTGATCTCAAACTTATTCTTTCGTTTGCGGGGCTTTTTTGAAGTCGACGGCAACCCCAATTTGCGCCCGGAGCGGGGAGAGAGTTTTGACATTGGCCTGGATCAGGCTTTGGGAGATTTTGGCCTACTGCGCTTGACCTTTGCCCATAACCGCATCCGCGATGGCATTACCTTTGTCAGCACTGGCCCGCGCAGGGGAACCTACGAAAACATTGAGCTCGTGGAATACACGGGCTTGGAAGCAGCCCTGGATTTGCGATTGGGGGAAAACTGGACTCTTTTTGCCAACTACACCCTGAACGATCCCATCATCCGCTCGGCGCTGGATCCCAAAGCGGTTGGCAAACAGCTAGCCTTCGTGGGAGCAGACAGCTTCAACCTGGGCCTGAGCTACCGCGATGCAGAGGATCGGTATGCCTCAGTTTTCCTGCATCACATTGGCACTTTCTTTACCAACAACGCCAATACCCAATCTCTGCCCGGCTACACCAACCTGGCTCTGCGGGGAGGGATCCCAGTAGCAGAAAATCTCGCTCTCGAGGTGGGAGTCGATAACCTGCTGGATGAGCAATATGAGGTTTTCCCCGGCTACCCCGGAGTGGGTCGCACCGTTCGGCTTAATTTAAGGGGCCAATTTTAGAGCGACTTGAGGCTGACTTTTAGCTGTCTAACTCACTGCTGAATCCTTGGCCAAGACATTGAGATCGTCTTTGCCTCTTCTCACACCCTTTGCTTGGACAGAAACCTATGACTATATCAAGGAGCACCATGTCTCGATCAACTTCCCAGTTGCCAGTTCAAGCTGGCAGCGCTGCTCAGCAACCCAGCGGTCATTATCTCTGGGTTTGCATCACCTGCGGATCTCAGTGGGTTAACGGCCAAAAAGAAGGGACTAGCAAGGGAGAAATGCTGCTGTCTGCCCTGCAATCCCAAACCCTCCACCCCCAACTAACTCTAAAACCAGTTGCCTGTATGAGCGCCTGCAGCCATGCTTGCGTTGTTGCGTTGGCAGCACCTCAAAAGATGACCTATGTTTTTGGAGATCTGGATCCAAAAGATGTGGAGCTGATTCTGCAGACAGCAGAGCTCTACCTCACCAAGCCAGATGGGATCCTACCCTGGGCCGAGCGCCCTCTCAAAAAAGGGGTGATTGCTCGTATTCCACCACTGCACTGAGGAGCTTTCTCATGGCCACTTTTACCCCCTGGATAACCCCCCTCCATCAAGCTTGGCAGGAAGTTTCTTTAACGGGTTGGACAACCCTTTATGAAGGGATCCCTGCCCACATCGACTGCTTGGGGCCGTTGCTCTACGAGCTGTTTCAAGAGCACTGGGCCGAGATCCAGGTGGGCCATGTGGCGGAAGGCGGGGTGCTGGAGCTGGCTTTCAAGAAACCTCCAGCTTTGTGCGTGCTCTACGATGGCTATCTAACCGTTGCCACCGAAACTTGGCACCTGCATTTGTGCCTGGAGGAGCACCAAGGCGGCCCCCATCGCAAGACCCCACCCGAGCTGCGCCGCAAAAGATTGGTTAGCCGTGCTGCTCTCTACCGGCGCCTCAATCCCCAAGGTCAGCCCCGCATGTGGGGAATCCAATTCTGGAATGGAGCAGAAGAGCCTTTGCTGCAGATTTTTCTGCCCAGCCCCTTTTTGGGGCCAGAGGAAGACTACCTGCCGGAAGGCAAAGCAGATTACCAAAAGCTTTCTCTTTACGAGCGCATCCGCGCCATCTATGTGCAGGGGAAAGAGCGGATCCCCTATGAGGATAACCCTCTTAAACGTCCCTACCTTGCCGTCTGTCGTTCCAGCCGTTGTTATCCTTCCCGCAACTACCAACCGGTTGTGGAAGCTCTGGAATTGGCTCTTCGAGAAGCCAACCTAGACGTACAGGTTATCACCTCAGGCTGCTTGGAAGTTTGCCAACAGGGGCCCGTGGTTTTTTACTCTGGGGATCGCACCTGGTACAAGCGGGTTACTCCCCAAGTAGCTCGGCAAATTGTTTTTGAGCATTTGCTTAATAGCTGTCCTCTGAAAGACCACCTTTTTCCAGGAGATTAAAGCATGATTGGCCTGCAATCGAGTGCTCAACCTATCCCCAGATCTTGCCGCTTGATCTCAGCCCCACTTTGGATACAAGCTGCTCAAGATTTGGCCCAAGGCTGGTTCTGGCCCAGCTTGTTTACCACCGTCGGCTGTCTCAGCAATATTGCTTATACATGTACCCTTCCTTTTGTAACTGTTGGTATTGTTGCAGGCACAACTTTAACCCGCCAAAGGGCAATCATTAGTGCTTTGATGATTTGGCTGGCCAACCAAATCTTTGGCTACACCTGGCACAACTATCCCCGCACTCCCGATTCGTTTGCCTGGGGGTTGGTGCTGGGGATCGGCACGGTGGGGATTGCTCTTGCTGGCGGTTACCGACCTCTGTTTTCTCAGTCCAAGCCGCTTCGGCCAAGGCAACTGCTGCTGAACTATCTCTGGATCCCGGCCATGCTCATCTTGGGGTTTCTGGCTTTTGAAGGGCTGATTTTGGCCGCCGGCCTGGTTTTGGGGGGAACGGAGGGCCTGACCCTGCCCATTCTGGGCAAAATCTGGCTGCACAACTGGCTGTGGACAGGACTTTGGATCGGGATCCACGCGCTGCTGGTGTGGGACAGAGGACGTCGCCGGGTGTGGCTGGGAGAGGAGAAACTGCGGTGAGCTGCTCCCGTACAAGCTCTTCCCATCCCGTCAGCGGTGCGGAGCACCTTTGCAGTGATCTAGAGCATCCCCAAGAGGGATCCAGGCCAAAATAGGGGCGACCTATGTGGGAGGGGATCCCTTTGCAACTCAGTCGCGTTAACAGTGAGGAGCATTCCTGCCATCCTCTGCTCTTGGCTTCCCAACGCCTCTTGCTGTTCAGCGGCAAGGGAGGAGTGGGCAAAACAACCTTGACCTGCGCGCTGGCTCGCCAACTGGCCCAGGTGGATCCCCAGCGCCGTCTGCTCCTGATGTCCACAGATCCCGCCCACTCGTTGGGGGACGTGCTGCAAATCTCGGTTACGGATGTGGCCCAACCCCTGCCGGATCGCCCCAATTTGCAGGTGCGGGCTTTGCAAGCGGAGATTTTGCTGCGGTCTTTTCGGCAAACCTATGGGCCGGCCCTGGAGCTCATTGCCGAGCGGGGCAGTTGGTTTGGCCGAGAGGATCTGCTGCCAATCTGGGATTTAGCCTGGCCGGGGGTGGATGAGCTGATGGCGATTCTGGAGGTCAACCGGCTGCTGGCTGGGGAGGAGGTGGATACCGTTATCTTGGACACGGCCCCCACCGGGCACACCCTGCGGCTGTTGGAGCTGCCCGACTTTTTGGATAATCTGCTGGCCGTGTTTGCCACCTTTCAGGCCAAGCACCGGGAAATCGCCCAAGCCCTGACGGGCACCTATCGACCGGATGAGGCGGATGCATTTTTAGCCCAGTTGCAGAGGGAACTGGAGGGGGGCAAAGCCCGCTTGACCACTCCGGAGAGCACCTCTGCTTGGCTGGTGATGATCCCGGAGCAGTTGAGCGTGGCGGAAACCCGCCGCTTTTGTCAGCAACTGCAAAACCGCCGCGTGCCCATCGGCGGTCTTCTGGTCAATCAGGTGCTGCTTGCAAGAGAGAATAACAGCCAACCTTCGCTGCCCGCTGCTCTCCCCTCTCCTCTCTACTTGGCGCGGCAACAGGAACAGCGGCGTGTGCTCAAAGCCCTACAGGAGGAGCTGCCCGGATATCCTATCTGGATCTGTCCCTATCAACTGCAGGAGCCAATTGGGTTAGCGGCCCTGGATGAGCTGGTTCAGCAGCTTCGCCCCTTGCCAGAGGTGCTGCTGGAGTTGGAAGGGATCCCAGAGCAAAAAGCAGAGAGCCAAGAGAAGAGAAAGTCTCTCTTCTCCACCCTCTTCCCTTCCTTCAAGGGGATCCCGTCCCTACCGGATTTTTTGACCCAAGGGATCCGACTGGTGTTGGTGGGGGGCAAAGGGGGTGTGGGCAAGACGACGGTGGCCGGGGCCCTGGCTTGGACCTTGGCCAAGCGCCATCCCGACAAGCAGCTCTTGCTGGTCTCCATCGATCCGGCCCACTCGTTGGGGGATCTGTTTCAGACGAAACTGGGTCAGGATCCCATTCCCCTGCTGCCCAACCTGCTGGGGCAGGAGGTCGATGCGGCGGCGGTGCTGGAGCAATTCCGGCAGGATTATCTGGAGGAGGTGGCGGCCATCTTGGCAGGGGAGGGGACGGCAGGGGTGGAAGTCCAATACGACCCACAGGCGTGGCGGCAACTGCTGCAGATGCCCCCACCCGGCTTGGATGAGGTGATGGCCCTGTTGAGTGTTCTCCGACAGGAGACGAGCGGGCAGTTCGACCTGGTGGTGCTGGACACGGCTCCCACAGGCCATCTCCTGCGGTTTCTGCAGATGCCCCAGGCTCTGGAAGGTTGGGTAAGCTTGGCCCTGAAGCTGTGGCTGAAATATCGGGATGTGGTGGGCAGGTCGGAATGGGCGCAGCGGATGCGGGAGCTTTTGGCCCAGGTGCGGCAGCTTCGGCAGCAGCTCCAGGATCCCCAGCTTGTCACCTTTATCCCCGTCTTTAACCCCGAGCAGGCGGTTCTGGCAGAAACCGAGCGTCTTTTGGCGGAATTGGATGCTTTGGGGATCCCTCATCCCTACGCCGTTCTCAATCGAGTGTGGTTAGAGGATTCTACCCCCTTTGGAGAGGCCCTCCGCCGTCGTCACCAGGCTCTTCTGGCCCAGCTCCCCCAGCTATTTTCCCAGCAGGCTATCTTGATCATTCCCTCGCTGCATTCTCCCAGCGTGGAGAATATCGGCTCCTACTTATTGGCTCCTCAGGAGCCCTAACCTAGGGGTAGACCTTGCTCACCCAAAGCGTTATGGATCCCAAGTTGGAAGAACGCGCCCGCGAGCTGCGCACCCTGCTGCAGAAGGCCAGCATTGCCTACTATGTCCACGATGCTCCCATCCTGGAAGACAGCGTTTACGACCGCCTTTACCGCGAGCTGCAAGAGCTGGAGCGGGCTTACCCTGAACTGGTCACCCCCGATAGCCCTACTCAGCGGGTGGGAGAAAAACCTGCAGAGCATTTTCCCACCGTCTTCCACCGCATCCCCCTCTACAGTTTGGAAAACGCTTTCAACCCAGAAGAACTGGAGGAGTGGCAAGAGCGCCTGCTGCGAGTTTTGGGCCGTGCCCCTGTTCCCGACAGCAGGACAGAGGGAGAGCTGGAATATGTCTGTGAGCTGAAGATTGATGGCGCCGCCTTGGCCCTAACCTACATCGAGGGTCTTTTGGAGCGGGGCGCTACTCGGGGGGACGGGCAGGTCGGAGAGAACATCACCCCCAACGTGCGCGCCATTCGTTCCATTCCCCTGCGGCTGGCGACAGCAGATCCGCCTCCCGTTTTGGAGGTGCGGGGGGAAGTCTATCTGGCCCTAGCCGAGTTTGAACGGATCAACCAAGAGCGTCGTTCCGCTGGGGATCCCCCCTTTGCCAACCCGCGCAACTGTGCTGCCGGCACCTTGCGGCAGTTGGATAGCCGCGTTGTGGCTGCCCGCAAGCTCAGCTTCTTCGCCTACGCCCTCCACTGGCCGGAAGGATGGCCCGCCGGGGATCCCCCGCAAACCCAGTGGCAGTGTCTGCAGCAGCTCAAGGAATTGGGATTTCCGGTCAACCCCCTCTCCCAGGTCTGTCGGGGCTTGGGGGAAGTGATCCAGTTTTACGAGCGGTGGCGGGGTGCCCAGCTCCCCTACGCCAGCGACGGGGTGGTGGTGAAATTGAACTCCTTGCGGCTGCAGGAGGAGGCCGGCTTTACGCAAAAATTTCCCCGCTGGGCCATTGCCCTCAAATACCCAGCTCAAGAGGTTCCCACTCGCATCCGCGCCATCGTGGCCAGCGTGGGCCGCACCGGCGCCGTCACCCCGGTGGCAGAGTTGGAGCCGGTTCCTCTGGCCGGCACCCTTGTCAGCCGCGCCAGCCTGCACAATGCCGATCGCCTGCGGGAGCTGGACGTGCACATCGGCGATACTGCCATCGTGCGCAAAGCCGGGGAGATCATCCCGGAGGTGGTCGGGATCCTAAAAGAATTGCGCCCTGCCGATGCCGTTCCCTACAGCCTGCCCAGCCAGTGCCCGGAATGCCACACCCCCTTGGTTCGTCCCCCCGGCGAAGCCGTGACCCGCTGCCCCAACCCCGAGTGCCCGGCTAAGTTGCGCGGCCAATTGCAGCACTGGGCCAGCCGCGATGCTTTGGATATCGAAGGCTTGGGGGAAAAGCGGGCAGCCCAATTGGTGGAGAACTTGGGAGTGCGCACCGTAGCCGATCTCTACCGCCTCACCCCAGAGCAGTTGCAGGGCTTGGAGGGGATGGGATCCCGCTCCAGCCAAAAGCTGGTGCAAGCCATTCAGCGCTCTCGTCAACAGCCCTGGGAACGAGTGCTCTACGGGCTGGGGATCCCCCATGTGGGGGTGGTCACCGCCCAGATTTTGGCCGGCCATTTTCCCACCCCTGAGCTTCTGGCCCAGGCCAGTGCAGAAACCATTGCTCAGATCTACGGGATAGGCGCGGAAGTGGCCGAAGCGGTGGTGGCCTGGTTTGCCAAGCCGGCCCATCGTCGCCTGTTGCAGGAGTTGCAGGCGCTAGGGATCCCCGCTCTTCCTCAGCAGGAGAACCCTGCCGTCTCCCAGATCCTGGCCGGGAAAAAATTCGTAATCACCGGCACCTTGCCCACCCTCTCCCGCCAGCAGGCCAAGGCTTGGATTGAGAGTCGGGGGGGCAAAGTCACCGCCAGCGTCAGCCGCCAAACCGACTACGTAGTGGTGGGCTCTGACCCCGGCTCTAAGCTGGAGCAAGCCCAACAACTGGGGATCCCCCTGCTGACCGAAGCGGAGCTGTTGGCGCTGGATCCCACCGTGGAATCCGGTGATCTGCATCCTTGACAGGGTGGATCCCCGAAAAACTTGGGTAGGGTGGGTTGTCTTAGCGGCAGGGATAATTTATGATTCACCTCTAGTGAGGAGTGGACGCCAATAGGGGGAAGCGAACGCAACACGGACAGTTCCTTCCCCTTTTTGGTTGGAGAAAGGCGCGATTACTCCCAAAAGTATCCAACTTAGCTGAAAGATTCCTTTGCCTCCGATGACTGCCTTTGCCAGTGCCAGGTAAGTTCAACTATGATGGGATCAGCGGAGACGCATGTTTCCGTTCACTCCTCACACCATCTTCCGCTCGGCGTCAAGTCGGGCGGTTTTTCTATAAATCCGTCCAAAGGATGTATGACCATTCCCGATAGCAGCGAAACGGCTCACCCCTTCCATTTCCAGTTTTCCTCCTTGTAAGACACTTGGGGAGAACCGAGGCTGTGGCGTTTGCACGGGTAGCGCAGAGCGCTGGAGAAGCTTATGGTCACTTTGAAGCAAGAATGAAACACCTCCGTTGCATTGCTTCCCAGCTCCCTTTTGAAGAGTGGGTGGTCGCGGAAGCGACACGGAGCGCTTGGGAAGTGTCTCAATCCAGTTTGAAATGACTATATCTCCAGTCTTTCCAGTTGATCCCCATGGGAATCTCTTGGCACCCTGCCCCCTTGGGGATCCGGAAACAAGCCCTACGAGCCCAGTGGAGATGCTAGACTAGTATGTCAGTGAGATTCCACCAACTTCGGCCTCCTTACGCTTTCGCAGCCAATTTGCGACTGGATTGGAAGGTTTAGTTTTCTTCTGGCTTTTGCCGGATTAGGATAGCCAAGAGCAAGCAGCAACGAGGATCCCATGGCCAAATATGACTCCCATCTAAAGTGCTCCTTCTGCAACAAGTCACAGGATCAGGTGCGTAAGTTGATTGCGGGGCCGGGGGTCTACATCTGTGACGAGTGCGTGGAGCTCTGCAACGAGATTTTGGATGAGGAACTCTACGACGGCAACACTCCTCCTGCTGCCGCCCCTGCCGGCGGCCGGCGTGAAGCTCCTAAAAAATCCTCCCGCAGCCTGCCTTCTCTGGCTCAGTTGCCCAAGCCGCAGGAGATCATGCGCTATCTCGACCAATATGTGATTGGCCAAGAAAAAGCTAAGAAGGTTTTGTCGGTGGCGGTTTACAACCACTACAAGCGTCTGGCTGCCAAGGCCAACCCCGGTAGCGTCGGAGTTTCGGAACTGGATGAGGTGGAGCTACAGAAGTCCAATATCTTGATCATTGGCCCCACCGGCTCCGGCAAAACCCTGCTGGCGGAAACCCTGGCCCGCATGTTGGATGTGCCTTTTGCGGTTGCGGATGCCACCACCCTTACGGAAGCTGGCTATGTGGGCGAGGATGTGGAAAACATCCTGTTGCGCCTGCTGCAGGTGGCGGACATGGACGTAGAAGAGGCCCAGCGCGGCATCATCTACATCGACGAAATCGACAAAATTGCCCGCAAAAGCGAGAACCCCTCCATTACCCGCGATGTCTCCGGCGAGGGGGTGCAGCAGGCTTTGTTGAAGATGCTGGAAGGGACAATAGCCAACGTGCCTCCCCAGGGAGGGCGCAAGCACCCCTATCAAGACTGCATTCAAATCGACACCTCCAACATCCTCTTCATTTGCGGGGGGGCTTTTGTTGGCCTGGAAAAAGTGATCGAGCAGCGCATCGGCAAGAAATCGATGGGCTTTATCAAGCCAGGGGAGCAATTGTCGGTTAGCCGCGAGCAACGTATGGCCAGTGCCCTCAAGGCTTTGGAGCCTGAAGACTTGATCAAGTACGGCATGATTCCCGAATTCACGGGGCGGCTCCCGGTAGTGGCGACTTTGGATCCGCTGGATGAGAAGGCGCTGGAGGCGATCCTGACGCAGCCCAAAAACGCCATTCTCAAGCAGGCGCAGAAGCTGTTGCGCATGGACGGGGTGGAACTGGAGTTTGAACCTGCCGCCATTGCTGCCATTGCCAAAGAGGCTTATCGCCGCAAGACCGGGGCTCGCGCCCTGCGGGCTATTGTGGAAGAGCTAATGCTGGATGTGATGTACGAGGCACCCTCCCGCCGCGACCTAAAGCACATCCGCATCACCGCAGAGATGGTGGAGCGCCGTTCCACCCGCGAGCTGATTCCTCACCCCTCTACGCTGCCCAAGCCTGAGTCGGCCTAGAGTCGCGGCCCTTCCGATCCCTGCTGGATGAACTTATGATCTGTTCTTGAAAGAGGGGGCAGGAGATCCTATGGCAGGGACTGCGTTCCGCTGGCGCGAACGACAGCGGGTGGATCGTGAATATGCGGTAATTGGTCTGGGGCGCTTTGGTTCTAGCTTGGCTCTCACCTTGATGGAGCGAGGGCACAATGTCTTGGGGATCGACCGCAGCCGTGAGATCGTGCAGCGCCTGGCGGATCAGCTGACGCAGGTGGTGGCCCTCGATTCCAGCGATGAAGATGCGCTGCGAGCGGTGGATATCCTCTCCTTCGACACGGTGGTGGTGGCCATTGGCAGCGATTTTGAGAGCAATTTGCTGACGACGGTGGCCCTGAAAAGTCTGGGGGTGCGCAATGTGGTCTGTAAGGCGTCGACCGAGCGGCAACGCTCTATTCTCCTGCGAGTGGGGGCAGATCGGGTGGTGTTGCCGGAGCAAGAGGCAGGGCGCCGTTTGGCTCAGGTGTTGACAGCACCGGGGATCCTAGATCAGCTAGAGCTGGAGCCGGGCTACAGCATTACGGAATTACAGGTGCCGGAGGCGTTGGTGGGCCATACGCTGGCGGAGTCGGATCTGCGTCGCCGCTTCGGCATCACGGTGCTGGTGGTGAAGCGAAAGCAATCGCTGGTGGTCTCTCCCCCCGCAGACTACCTGCTGGAAAAGGGGGATTTGCTGGTGGTTCTGGGGGCCAATACCAACATCTCGCGGCTGAATGAAATGTAGGGAGGGCTCCGATGAGAGAGGGCTCCGTCCCGCTTCCGCGAGAGGAGGGCTCTGAGCGCTTGGTTCCACCGGTACCATCCCGCGCCCGCCACCTGCCGACACCGGGCTCGGCATTGTCTCAGTCCTCTAGGGCCTTTGGGAATCGTCTGCAGTGGTTTTTCGGGGGGGACAGGCGTCGCCCGCTGCCACCGCCATTGCGCCTGGTTGTAGGGTTGGGGCTCTTGGCAGTGGTGGGAACTTTGGTGCTCATGTTGCCGGGGATCGGGCGCGGGGATCCCTTGAGCTGGAATGAGGCGCTGTTTACGGCCATGTCGGCCCTGAGCGTGACGGGGCTCTCGACGATTGTGGCGGCGGAGGATCTCACCCTGTTGGGCCAGATTGTGCTGCTGATCCTGATTCAGATTGGCGGGGTGGGCTTCATGGTGTTGGCGGTGGTGGTGTTTCAATTGATCGGGCGGCGCATTTCCCTCCTCAATCGCTTGGCGCTGTGCAATTCGCTGGGTCTAATCGATCCGGGGGCGATCCTGGAATTGACTCGGCGGGTGCTGCTGGGGGTCACTCTCATTGAGTTGGGGGGGGCTCTGCTGCTCTGGGTGCACTGGCGGGATCTCTATGGGCCGGGGCGGGCAGTTTTTCTGGCTATTTTTCACGCGGTGTCGGCCTTTTGTAATGCAGGATTTGACCTGTTTGGCCGGGAAGGGATCCCTACAGACGGTCTGTCGCTGGCGATTTTGGCCGGTCTGATTTTTATCGGCGGTTTGGGCATCCCAGTTTTGTCGGATTTGTTAACCTGGCCACGGGGCCACCGCCCCTCTCTGCACACCCGGATTACCCTGGGCGTGGTGGTGGTTTTGCTCTGCACGGGCGGCATTGGCTTGTTTTTGGGAGAGAGCTTGCCCGGCGGATCCCTGCTGGAGGTAAGCTGGCCCCGCCGCTTGGGCCTGACGTTTTTTCAGTCGGTTTCTGCCCGAACGGCTGGGTTTGCCGGGATCCCCATTGAGGATTTGACCCCGGCAAGCCAGTTGCTGCTGATGGCTCTCATGTTTATTGGGGCAGCCCCAGCTTCTATGGGGGGCGGCATGACCACCGGCACCTTGGCGGTGTTGGTGTTGGCCCTCTGGGGCTATGCCCGCGGTTTGCCCAGCGCTCAGATTGCCGGGCGCAGCTTGGATCCCTCCATGGTGCGCAAGGCGGCAGCGGTGTTAACGGTTTCTCTGTTTGTGGTATTGTTGGCGGCTTGGTTGATTTTGCTGACCCACAGTAACAGTAGGTTGGATCCGGTGTTGTTTGAAGTGATCTCCGCCTTTGCCACCTGCGGCCTCTCGACGGGCTTTACCGGGGAGCTCAACTGGTTTGGCCAACTGATCATTGTGCTGGTGATGTTCTGGGGCCGGTTGGGGGCATTGACGATTGTCTTGGCCTTGGCTCAACAACAGCCCCGCCCGTTGGTAACCTACCCTGAAGAGTCGATCCTAATCGGTTAGTCCAGAACTGAGGAGAGAGCAGCCTCCGTTAGACTGAGTAAGGGATCCCTTCGTCCCTCTCGTTACCGGGAGCCATCCGTGTCCAAGTTCCTTTTAATTGGTTCTACTGAGCCCTTCAGCGGTAAGTCGGCTGCCATCTTGGGTTTGGCCAAGCATCTGCAGCAGCAAGGGATAAAAGTCACCTATGGGAAGCCCATCGGTTCTTGCGAGCGGGAAGATTGCTCGCTGGAAGGGGGCGATCCGGATATGCGCTTTGTGGCGGAGTCTCTGCGGCTGACGATGGATCAAATGCCGCCGATGCTGCTCCGGCTCAACGAAGAGGCTTTGCTGGCTCAAATGAAGCGAGCTCCCGGGGATCCAGCTCCAGAGTGCCCGGTTGCCCCTCTGTTGGAGTTTGTCCAGCGCTCCCCTGCCGATTTGGTGCTGCTGGAAGGCCCAGCCGATCTTTACGAGGGGGAATTGTTTGGCCTGTCGCTGGCCAAGATGGCCCAAGCCCTGGATGCTCCGGTACTGCTGATCAGTCGCTACCATTCCTCCTTGGCTGTTGATTCTCTTCTCTTTGTCCATCGTCAACTGGGATCCCGCTTGGCAGGCGTGCTGCTGAACGATGTGCCACCTGACCAAATGCAACCGGCAAAAACGATCATTCGGCCTTTTTTGGAGGGACACGGGATCCCGGTGCTGGGGATTTTGCCCTCCCATCGCATTTTGCGCAGCATCAGCGTTGGGGAGTTGGTGCGGCAACTGGGTGCCGAGGTGCTCTGCTGTCCGGATCGGATGGACCTGATGGTTGAAGACATTGCGGTAGGGGCGATGAACGTCAACTCGGCCTTGAAGTACTTCCGTAAGCTGGATCACAAGGCGGTGATCACCGGCGGAGACCGCACCGATATTCAACTGGCCGCCCTAGAAACTTCCACCCTCTGCCTGATCTTGACCGGCAAGCTCCCTCTGGATCCCCGCATTCGGTCTCGAGCAGAAGAGCTGGAAGTGCCGATTCTCTCGGTGGATCTGGACACCTTCACCACCATCAACCGCATCGAACGGGTTTTTGGGCAGATTCGCCTACACGAGGAGGTGAAAGTCCGCTGCATCCAAGAGCTAATGTCAGCAAATTTTGACTTTTCCCGTCTCTATGCCCATTTGGGCTTAACACAACCCCTAGTGTCGGCGGCAGGTGCGTAGGATAAAGTCATTAAGGCTTCTCTACATCTGGTGTCTAAATAGGTAGTTCTCCGAGAGCGAGCACTATACCTGATCAAGATGAAATAAGCTCAGTTTTGACGCGCTGGTCTCTAGTGTCTGATGCTTTCCAGTATCTGCAATGATTTCTGCAAAAAAACGCAGGGATCTATCGCCGGTTTGGCCTACTCACCGAATTCGAGAGATATCATGCGAGTATTCATCACCTCAACACACCACTCCTCCCCCAGATTTTCTGGGGGTTTTTGTTCGTACTGTTTTTAACCTTGTGCGTCAGTGTCACGTAAGCTGATGTTGACGGGGTTTATGCTGCTAATAGTGTGAAACAAAGCTTTTCTGAAGCTGAATACACTAAACAGTGGTGCCGGCACGCCCTTCTGCAATAAGATGCAGTGTCTGTTGTCGAGCCGGGATCCCAAATGTTGCCGTTAGCGCCGGATGAGCACCATGACCAAGGTTTCACGGATGCACAGCCGCAAAGGAGCGGGCCCCAGCCGTCTGGTTGCCTGCCCCCACAGTGGCATCTTCACCGACGGGGGATGTTCTCCCAATCCGGGGCCAGGGGGATGGGCTGTGGTGGTGGTTCAAGATGATCAAATTGTGGAAGAGTTTTGGGGAGGGGATCCCGATAGCACCAGCAACCGCATGGAACTGACCGGCTTAATTCGGGCTTTGCGGTATTGCCGTGACACCCAAGGCAACAGCGTGGACACCATCTACAGCGATTCCCACCTCTGCGTGCAAACCTACAACCGTTGGATGTCGCAGTGGGCAGCGCAGGGGTGGCGGCGGCGCACAGGCCCGGTGGAAAACCTGGATTTGATCCAGGAACTGTATCGGCTAAAGCAGCAGTGCCCTCAGGTGCAGGTGGTTTGGATCCAGGCTCACGAAGGGTTGCGCTGGAACGAGTACGTGGATGAGTTGGTCGCTCGCGCCCGGCCAAAGTAACAATTTCTACATATTCCGATGTATGAGGCTGCGATCACAGACAGGCTCTGAGTCCATCGCCTATCCTCAAGAGGACGGCTCGTCGCAGGTGTGATATGAAGACCCAACTTCAGTGCCGGTTTCGTCCTCTCTCCCTTACGTTGATGGCGGTGGGGGGCTCTTGGCTCCTGGGATCCTGCCAACTCAGAGGGCCACAGGTACAGTTGCCCGGCGATGTTCTGCCGGAAACCGCGCTGGTTCCCCAGTCGGCGCCCCTGGTGCTGACCTTTTCTACCCAACCGGAAGAATCTTTTCGCACTCACCCTGACCTTTTGGCCCAGTGGGAGAGCTGGACGGCAGAAGCTTTGGCTGAAACCGGCAAGGAGTTCTCTCGGGAAGAGATGCAAGCTTGGGCTGGCGAGCAATTCACGATGGCAGTGGTGATCCCCAATCTGGTGCCCGGAGCTGCCGAGCCGGTGCCTGGGATCCTGTTTGGAGCCAGCACCCGCAACGCTGATTTGTCTGGGCAATTCTTGGCCCAGGTGCGGCAACAGGCAGCAGCAGAAGGGGCCAACTTCGAGCAGCGCCAGGAGCAAGGGGTCACCTTGTATGTGCAAACCAACGGAGAGCCGGGCGAGCGATGGGTAACTGCTGAGTTTGGCAACCGCTTTGTGGCGGTGGCCAACGACCCGAGGGTGATGCAGCAGGCGATTGCTGTGTATCGCGGCGAAGCAGAGCCGATTGGCCGCTCCGAAAGTTTCCGCACCGCCGTTGGCGATCTCTACAAGAAGAGCGGCACGCTGGCCTTTGCCTACTTCAACTTCCAGGCTTTGCAGGAGGATCCCGAGTCTTTCCAAGACTGGATGCAGGATCTGGATCCGGCGACGCTGGGATCCCTGCAACCCCTGCGCTCTTTGGCCATGGCTGCCCACTGGCAGGAGCAGGGCCTGCGGCTGCGCATGTTGACCCAGACCGATCCGAAAACCCAGGGGCAGGGAGGGTGGCAACCGGCTCGCGGCGAACTTATTCAGCGGCTGCCCGGCAATGCCCTGGCGGTGCTGACCACCCAACAGATCGCCCAGCGCTGGCAAGCCGTTGTGCCTGAGCTGGAGAAAGATCCGCCGGTCAAAGAGTCGTTAGAGGAGCTGCGGGCTGAGTTTCGCGCCAATACTCGCTTGGACTTGGAAAAAGATCTGCTGGCCTGGATGGATGGGGAGATGGCCTTGCTGGTGGCACCGGATGCCCAGGCCCATCCGCTGTTGCAGGGCATGGGAGCAGCCCTGGTGATCGAGACCAGCCAAAAAGACAAGGCCAACGCGGCCCTGACTCAGTTGGATCGGCTGGCCCAAGAATCGGGAGTAGGGGTAACGGAAGCCGGTGGGCAGGTGATCTGGGCGGATCCCTTGTTTAACCGCCCGCTTTTGACCCGCGCCTGGGAAGGCAACTATTTGATCGTGACCAGCAGCACGGCGGCGCTGCAAACCCTCGCCCAACGCCAGGGCAATTTGCTTCCCCAAACCGAGCCGCTGAAAACCCTCTACGATCAGTTGCCCAAGCCCAACTACGGCTACTTTTTGCTGAATTGGCAAGGGATCCGAACAGTGCTGGAGGCCACACTACCGGGTGGTTTGGCAGGCTTGGAGCCGGAGGCCCGTGAGCTGCTGACCCGCATCGATGGGCTGGGGATTACCAGCTACCCTGCCGGGGATCACGCCTTTGGGGTGGAGCTGCTGGTCACCGTGCCGCCCAAGCCACAGCCGTAAGCTCTTTCCCCCCTCTCCCTTGGGGAGAGGGGCTGGGGGTGAGAGCTACAGCCGAATCAAGCCATAGGTGAGAGCATAGCGCACCAGCTCGGTGCGGCTGCTGGTGCCTGTCTTGTTCAGCAGGCGGGTGACGTATTTTTCCACGTTGCGCACGCTGGTTTGCAGCTGCTTGGCAATCTCCTTGTTCATCAGCCCTTCTGCCACCTTCTCCAACACCTGTTGTTCCCGCGGCGTCAGCTCTACCTTGATGGGTGGGGGCAGGGGGGTGGGGGCAGAGGTCTGGGCAGGCGTGGCTGTGGCAAGGGTGCGCTCCGACAGCAGGGCGCGAATCGAGGCCAGCTCGCGGGCCACCACCTCCGAAGGGCTGGCAGCGCGGGATCGCTCAATGAGATTGGAGACGATGGCCACCAGCTCCTCCGGATCGAAGGGCTTGGGCAAATAGGCATCGACACCGGCCCGGTAACCCTGGATGCGGTCGGCGGTCATCCCCTTGGCGGTGAGGAACACCACCGGCAGATGGCTGTAGGGCTCGAGTTTTCGCAGTTGGGCCAAAAATTGATAGCCATCCATGCCCGGCATCATGATGTCGGAGATGATCAACTGAGGCTGGGCCGTGCTGAGCAGTTGCAGAGCCTGCTGGGCGTTGGCCGCCGGGATCACCTCAAAGCCGCTGTCCTCGAGGTAGGCTTGCACCGCTTCCCGTAAGCCGGGTTCATCATCTACTAGCAGAATGCGGGCTGCTGGACTGGCAGCAGGGGGTTCGGGTTTGGCTGGGGGAGAAGAGGCCATCTGCAGCTCCTGGGTAGCGTTCAAGCGTTTGGCGGCACCTGCCATCCCATATCTCTACAATCTTCCTACTAACCTGTGGGCAATCTCAGGCGAAAACAGGAGCCTTGGGGGGAGCTTTCCACCTGGAGATCTCCGCCCATCCGGGTGGCCAGGTCGCGGCTAATGGCCAACCCCAGCCCCTGCCCTGGCTTAGAAAGATCTGCCCGAAAAAAGGGATCGAAGATCCGCTCCAGGTTCTCAGGGTGGATGCCGGGGCCATTGTCACAGACGGCAACGAACACTTCCCGTTGCGAAGCAGTTGAGGGATCTTCACCCAACTCCACCCTCAGCCGGATCTCACCTGGGGGCGGGGTGTACTTGCAAGCGTTGTCGATCAAGTTATCAAGCACCTGCCGCAGGGCACGCGGATCGGCTTGTACAGGGGGTAGGGAAGGGGGCAGGACGGCTTGAAAGTGGTGTCCCTGGGTTTCGGCCAAGGCTTGATAGATGGGAATCCACTCCCGCAGCAGGTCGGCCAAGGAGAGGGGCTGAAGCTGGAGGGGGGCCGGGATCCCGTCCAAACGCTCGAACTCCGCCAGCAGCTCCTGCAAATGCTTGCATTCCTGTTCAATGCTCAGGCCAATCCAGTGGTTGCGATCCTCGGGGGGCAAGCGTTTTTGCAATAACTTGGCCAGCGTGCTCAGGGCGGTGAGAGGATTGCGCATTTCGTGAAGCAAAGTGGAAAGCTGCTGGGCAGAAAGAGTGACCCCCTTGACCTTGGGTTCTCCGGCTCCGCAGACGGGTTCAGGCTCTGGATGGTGTTCAGCAACTTTTCTGGCTCTCGGCATGGATCCAATCTCTAGACTCTCCCGGCGCTGGCAGATCGATCCTAGCCCTACCTCCCCTGCAATCCGCCATATCAATCCTGAGACGCTATCGGGATCCCAACCGGGTGGCTTATAGCTGGCGGGGCAGGTAGATGTTGAGAATTTCCCCCCGACGGGCGCGATGGCGCACGGTGAGGTAGCCCCCCAAGGCGCGGAACAGAGTTTGGGTGACGGGAAGGCTGAGGCTTACTGCACCTGTGTCCGGCTGCACGACCAACAACTGCCCAATGGCCTGAGGGGATTTGGGCTCTGCGGCAGCAGCGACGTTGTTGTCCTCAGGGGTGTTGACCTGAAACTGGAGTTTGACCAGTTCCCCTGCGCTGACCAACTGGGCGCGAATGTGGCTGCCAGCCGGGGTGCTGCGGGCAATGCGGTCGACCATGCCGAACAGCACCGCTTCCAGCGCCTTGGGATCGCTGACCACATCCGGCAGCTCATCGGGAATCTCCAGCTCCAGTTGGGATCCCCGCCGTTCCACCTGCTCCTGCCAGCGAGGCAGATTTTGCCGCACCAAGTCCACCAACGCAATGGGCTCTAGCTGAAGCCGACGCCCCTCCTGTGGGGTAGCAGCGGGCATCACCGTTTCTGTAGCCTGGAAAAACAGCCCGAAGCGGTTGATTTGCTCAGTACATTCGCGGTCAATTTTCTCCACGTATTCCCGTACCCGCGACGGCAGATCGTGCCGCTTCAGGATGAGACTAACCAAGGTGCGGATGGTGCTGAGGGGCGTCTGGATCTCGTGGATGAGAGCCCGCAACAGTTCTGCCTCCGAAAGGCTGTTCTGTTGGCCTTGACCGGCAGGCTGGCCATGGGAAGGAGGAGACCGCCGCTTCTGCCAATCTTCTGGCCGGGTTGTGGGCGCAGGGGAGTTCTCGGCTCTGGCGGGGGGTAAGCGAGCGGGCGGGGATCCCGACTCGGCCAGGTTTCCCAGCAGAAGAAGGCTGCTGAAGCGGGCCAGCACCCGCACATGAGGCTCCATGAGGGGATGGTGCTTGATCAGCTCCTGCCAGAAGGGCAAGCGATCCGGCCTACCCTGTTGAACCCGCTGCTCTAGGATCTGCCAAGCCCGATGCACCACTTCCGGCTCAAAAGACACCATCATCCCCCTCTGCCGCGTGTGGGGGTGATGCCCTTGGGCGGCCACCACCGAAAAAACAGGGGTGAGCACCAGCAAAAAAGGCTCCTCCACCAGGGGATCCCGCGGCAGGAGAGGGATCACCGTCTGGCCAGGGGTCAGGATTGACTCAGGGGACAGATCGGGGGTAAACAGCCAGGGGGCTTCACGGGCCGGCTCCCGCAGCTTCAGGTTTGGCTCTGGAGCGTCGATGGGCGACGGCAGTTGGGGCAGCGGCTCCCGAACCACCCAGGGGGGCCACCAAGACACCGGCCCACCGATCACCACTCCAAACTGTCCAACCTCTTGCCAGAGCTGGAGCAGAGCTGCCACTGTCTGCTGCCACGAGCGCTCTCCTGCCCCCGGCAACCATTCCGGCAAGGGCAGATCGGCCCACAAAGCTTCCATCAAAGACAGAAATCGGCGGCTGTTCACGGATCCTGCTGACCCATCCTTCCCCTGTAGGGTAACGGCTGTGGCTCCTCTGCGGCAGGGGAAAACCTCACCTTTTCCAGGGCGGATCCCCGTCTTAGCCAGTGATAAGAATCCTCGTCTTGTGAGGCGGCGAGCCGGTCAAATCAGCCTATCCGTCCATCCAGCAGGGTTGCCCCGCGCAAATTGGCCCCGCTGAGGTTGGCTGTGCTCAGATCGGCTCGGGTTAGGATCGCGCTGCCGAGATCGGCATTTTCCAGATTGGTGCGGCCCAAATAGGCGTCCACCAGGTTGGCATACCGCAAATCGGCCCCGGCCAGATTGGCCCGACTGAGATCCGTCCGCGCCAGTTTGGCCGAGCACAAAGAACTCGCGGAAAGATCGGCCCCGGCCAGATCCGCCTCGCTTAAGTTGGCCTCTGTCAAATTCACCTGGCGAAGTATCGCCTCCTTCAAGTTGGCCCGCGCCATCTGCGCCCCTTGCAGGTCTGCCCCCAAAAAAGAAACCCCCCTCAGGTCGGTCTCGCTCAGGATGGCCCCTTGCAAACGGGCTTGCTGCAGATTGGCCCCTTGCAAGTTGGCTTTGATCAGACTGGCCTCTTTCAGGTTGGCCCCGCTCAGGTCGGCCCGCGTCAAATCCGCTCCCGACAGGTTGGCTCCGCTGAGATCGGCGCGGCTGAGGTTGGCGTTGCGCAGTACCGCTCCCCGGCGGCTATCGAAACGGAGATTGGCCCCCCGCAGGCAAGCCCCTCCCAAGTTGGCACTGGTGAGGTTGGCCCAACGCAAATCCGCATCCAGCAGGTTGGCATCGATCAACAGAGCCAGCGTCAGGTTGGCCCCATGCAAATCTGCCCCTTGTAGGGTGGTGCCGTGCAACTGGGCATCCCTGAGATCCGCCTCGCTCAAGTCCGCCTGGCTGAGGTTGGCCCCCCCGAGGTTAGCCCCGACGAGGTTGGCCTTCTGCAGCTTGGCCCGCCCCAAGAAGGCGAAGATCAAGTTGGCGCTGTGCAGGTCTGCTTGGGAGAGATCCACCCCGATCAAATCGGCCCGGCTCAGGTCGAGGGCGGCCAGGTTTTCGCCCGCAAAGTTGGTTCGTCCTGCCCGGTAAAGCCGGAGCAGATCCTTGGCGTCCATAGATGGAGGGGGGAGAGCTCAGAGAAGCGAGAGGGGATCCAAACTAGCGGCCATTCTAGAAGAAAATCAAGGCGTTTCCCCAACACTCGGCGCGGCTGATCGTGAGTGTTGAACGGGATCCCCGAACAGCGGGTTTGAGCTTCAAACCAGCCCGAACAGACGGCGCTCTGCCTCCTCCATGCGATCCAAGAAAGCAGCAAATTTGGTGGAGATCTCCCCCACTTCCTGCAAAAAGGCGCGTAGTGTTTGGTACTTGAGAACCAAGGCTTCCTCTAGGGTGCAGGTTTGGAACTGCTCATCCAACGCCTTGCCCAACTCGCTCAGGGCCTGTTCGATAGCAGCTTTGACAGAGCCGACGCTGCGCCGCACCAAGCGCATCACCTCCTGCTCCAACTGCGGCTTTTGCCGGGCCAGCTCGCTGCTGGCCAAGACTTGTCTCAGGGAAGCATAGGGATCCGCAAGGTTGGTGGGCACCTCAGTGATCGCCTCCGGCAAAGCGTATTCCCCACTGCTGACGTGAGGGGGCTGCACCAAGCGCCACTCCGATTGTTCTAGCTTTTTCAAGATCCCCATGAACATCGCAGCGGATCCCTCGACATCCCTCAAGAAGCCGCGCAGCACCTGATGTTTGAGCGTCAGATATTGGGCGGGATCCTCATCCTGTAGCCCTTCGTCCAGGGCATTGCCCAACTCGCTCAGGGTATTCTCGATGGCAACCATCAGGGATCCGGCGCTGCGATGGAGCAGTTGGCAGCAGGGCTCTGGGAGCTCCTGTTGCAGGTCAGAAGAGGGGGCGGGTGGTGTTGCCGGGGTCGCAAAAGCCGAAAGCTCTGCAGGCTCTTCCTCATCCTCTGGGATCCCAGCGTCAATCCAAGTCATGGAACCGGACAAGGACTCTGTCCTGCCGGCACGAACGGCATCTTCCGTATTCAGCCAATCCAGATCGGCAGAGGGGAGCTCGGCAGCCAACCCTCCAGCGGCGACCGTTTCCGGGGGCACCTCAACGTAAAGAGGCTTCAGCATCTGCAGCACGGCGTTGGCGGCTTGGCCATCCTGATCCGGCTCCTGCAACTGCTGCACCGCCTCCTTCAGCCGGGTTTCCAGTTCTTGGGGGGAGTGGCAGGCATCGTAAAGGGCTCTGAGCAGTTCGTCCAGGCTGTGGCGTCGCAGGGCGGCCAACCCTTGCAGGGTGGGCTCTATTTTGTGGTACAAAGCCGTGAACAGAACCAGCTTGGCCCGCAAAGGACTGGTTTGCCGCATCACCCCTGCCCGCAACTCGAAGGGATCATAGTCTTGCTTTTGCAGTTGCAGACCGCCATATTCCAAGGACAAAACAGGCGAGGGCGTAGCCCAAACTGAGGGATCCGCTTGAGGCTGTTGATACAGAGGCTGTAGCTTGTTCAGCAGCATCTTGGCGACGCGGGCATACTCGGCTTTTTTGTTGATGCGGCTGATGGCCTCTCGAAAGCGTTGGCCCAAAGCATCAAGGGTAGCGTGCTCACGGCAAAGCTGCTCCAGCAGGGCTTTCAGATCTATCTGGCTCAACTTGCTGACATCGCCTTCCCATGTGCTGGTGCAGGCAAAGTAAACCAGCTTTTTCACTCGGTCTGCGTACCCGCCCTGCTGCACTTCTTGCACAACAAGGCCAAAGGGATCCGAGACTACCATAGGGAGCTGCCAAGCAGGAGTAGGTGAATTTAAGAGGAACTTTGCGGTTTTTGAACAGGGACGGGTACCTTGCTGGGCAGAATAGCATATCCTTCCCAGGCAGAACCCACCTGATGTTTGCCCAGGGATCCCCCAGCCATCAAGTGGGATTTGGCGGATTTTGCGCCTTTCTTGATCCGGATTGAAGAGTAAGTGGGCTCGCCTTCACCCAAAAGATAGGTCTGTGTTGGCTGCAGTCGGTGTTGCCGGAAAAAGGCAGAGAGGTTGGAAGATCAGCAGCCTATTTTCTGCAGGGCTTTTTCCACCTGCACCACATGGCGGTTCAGTCCCAAGTTTTTCGCCGGGATCCCCAGGGCCAGGCCCACCAATTGTGGCAAATGCAGGATCGGGATCCCCAGCTTGCGCCCGATCACCTCTTCCACCTCCGGCTGCCGAGAGTCCAAGTTGAGGTGACACAGGGGACAGGGGGTGACCAAACAATCCGCTCCCGCCTCTATGGCCTCCAGAAGATGCCGGCCTGCCATCGAGAAAGACTGCTGCGGGGCATAGCTGGAAATGGGCCAGCCGCAACACTGGGTGCGCCCGCGATACCAAACAGGGGTGGCCCCCAAACGCTCGAAGAGATCCTCCATCAAACGGGGATCCCGTGCCACATCAAAGCGGGAGATGTCGTAGGCCCGCAACAGATAACACCCGTAGAAGGCAGCGCAGCGCAGCCCCAAGAGGGGCCGCTTGACCTGTTGGGCCAATCGCTCCAGGCCGTAGTCATGAACCAGCACCCACAGCAAATGGCGCACATCGCCTGTGCCCTGGTAACGGCTCTCACAGCCCCCTTTCTGGCACAGGGCTTGCACCTGGTGAAAGTACTCTGGATTCGCGGTTTTCGCAGCTTTTAACTTTTCATTCACGCGGCCCAACACCCCCTGACAGGTGCTGCAGTGGGTGAGCATCGGCAACCCCAGCGCCTCGGCCAAAGCCAGGTTGCGGGCATTTACCGTATCTTCCAGCAGCTCCGATTCTTCTTTGAAGGTGCCAGAACCACAGCAAGAAGCAGCCTCCAGCTCCACCAGTTCAATGCCCAGATGCCGCGCAATCTGGTCGGTGGAGTCGTACAGCTCACGACAGGCCCCTTGGGCCACACAGCCGGGGTAGTAGGCGTAGCGCAAAGGTGAAGGAACAACAGCGCCGACATTCTCCCTGCCCTAAATGGCAAGGATTCTTTCCCAGGTTGCAGGATGACTCCTACTTCCTGGGCTACACCACCTTTGCAAGTGGTGAGGGATGCTATGACCCCAACTACTGGGATGAACTCCCAGATACTTTCCCTGTTGACACTGCGCCATATTCAAGTTGGCGGAGTTCATTCAACACCATAGCACAAAGCCGACCTGGTTGCGTCAGCGGGCCGTAGGCCTTAGGGCGGGGCTGGCAACCCAGTTTTCTTGGTCAGCAGTGCAGTTTTTGACAGGGTGCCGTAGGCATAACGCTTTAGACAGCAGGGCTAGGCGCTGGCCGCCTTCTTCGGAGTGGGCTGGAGCTTCACCCCGTTGGGAATGCAGATTAAGTTTTGATCCAGCACCTGCACAAACCCTTTCGAGCGCAGGGATCCCAGAAGGCGAGTCACCGTCACACGAGTGGCCCCAATGGCATCCCCAATCTGGGCGTGGGTAAGGGGCCAGGGAAGATACATCCCCTGTTCACAGGGCTGCCCATACTCCTCGATCAACAGGCTCAAAAAGCCCTTGAGGCGGTCGATGGCGCGCCGTTGGCCCAAGTTTCCCAACCACAGCAGCTTCCGTTGCAGTTGCTGGCGAAAGTTTTCCTGGACTTTCTGGTGCAAGTAGGGCCACTGCTCCAGGTCTTGCCAGTAGAACCACATCACCGTGGTGCGGTCGGCGTGGGTGCAGGCTTTTAACTCAAAGCGCTCTGGGTTGCTCAGCTCAAAGGGAAACCCAGCCGTGATAAACCCAACAAAGACCTCCCGCCGCTCTGGAGTTTGGCTGACCAAGCGCACCACCCCCTCTTGGGTGATGTACACCAATCCCGGACGGGTGGGGATGCGCACGTCTTTGGGAAAGGTGCGACAGCGGTAGTGCTCCTCGGCCCACTGGCAAAGCTCACGCCATTCCTGAGCCTCTGTTGCCGATGTGATGGAAACAAGTGACATGAGATCAACTTCCTGTCGCTCGAGCGACCTGATGGGTTTTACAGACTCCCCAGCTTTGCCCCGCTGTTCGCTTTAGCGGGAAGGAGTCTCAAGGGGATATGGATGAGGAAACAGCAAGATGCAAACAAGAAGGCACAACAAAGAGGAAGGAAACCGCAGGGTTTACTTTACCTTAGCTTCATAATGGCACTTGACCTCATGGGGTGACATTGTGTTCCTACTGATATTGTTCGAAAGGCTACGTCCAATAATAACCTCAAGAGGCCGTGAATTTTCAGATTTCGTCGCTGAACTTGGCTACCTGAGGGATCAGAGCGGATCGTTGGGTCAGACTGGTGTATGTCTAAGGGCGGGTGTGGGGTGGCTGCGATGAACATTCTCATCAGCAACGATGATGGCATCCAGGCGGCGGGGGTACGTTGTCTGGCCGCTGCTCTGGCTCGGCTGGGCGCACATCGGATCACGGTGGTCTGTCCGGATCGGGAGCGCTCGGCCACCGGCCATGCCTTGACGTTGCACAAGCCGCTGCGGGTGGATCCGGTGCGGGAAGGATTTCCCCCAGGAGTGCAGGCCTGGGCCTGTTCGGGCACACCTTCCGACTGTGTCAAGTTAGGTCTGGACGGGCTATTGGATCATCCTCCCGATTGGGTGATTTCCGGCATCAATCAGGGAGCCAATCTGGGCACCGACGTGCTCTACTCCGGCACCGTATCGGCAGCGATGGAAGGGCTGCTGGAAGGGATCCCCAGTTTGGCGGTGAGCCTGGCCAGCTTTACCCATCAGGATTTTCAGCCGGCAGCGCAAGTGGTGCTGACGTTGCTGGAGAAACTGAGCTTGAAGCCCTTGGGGGAGCCCATGCTGTTGAATGTGAATGTGCCGCCATTGTCGGCTGCCGAGATGCGCGGCATGGTTCTAGCTCCTCTGGGCTGGCGCAAATACACCGATATCTACGAGAAGCGGGTGGATCCGCGCGGCAAGGCCTACTACTGGCTGGCAGGAGAGGTGGTGGAAGAGGGGGTGGATCCCCGCTCGGATGTGCGGGCCGTTGCGGAAGGCTATGTATCGATTACGCCCCTGCAGCCGGATCTGACGGCCTACGCGGCCTTTGATAGCTTACAGCGCTGGGGGCTCTCAGCTTTTGGCTCATGAATTGTGACATCCTCCCGACGCTGACCCTACGGGTACAGTGCGGGCTTCCTAACCTCGCGGTTAGGCATTCCTGCCCCACGCCACTTATCTAGGTCATAGACCCCCGACAGACCGACTTGGCAGGCGGTTTCCGTTCCCCAGAGTCCCTGGGTACTATACTGCATTGTTGCACAGGCCATGGCTGATGGTAAATACTTGTCTTATCCCATCGAGAGAATCGACAAGTGCGGGGAGTCCATGTATCCCGACGCTGATGCTTTGCATACAGCGCGGGACTTATAGCTCCCCGCGCCCCTCCTTTGTTAAGCCGGTGAGCTGGAGTCAGCGCCGAACAATGTCATCCCCTCCAAATTTTGGGTCGAACTCGGCGGGAAAGCGGGTGTTGGCACTGTAGATTGCCCCTTCCAGAAAAGCGCTCTTTAGGTTGTCCATCGACAGATTGGCCCCTCGCAAATCCGCCCCCGTTAGATCCGCCCCACTTAGGTCGGCGCCACGCAAATTGGCCCCACTCAGGTTGGCCTCGCCCATCATAGAGGAGACTGCGTAGAAACTCCCATCAGCGCCAGCAATCGTTTCGCCACCCCTTCGGCAACCGGCATGACCGACAGTCGCGTGCCCCGTCGTACTACTTCCAGCTCCTCTGGGGTGAAGGTGTCTCGCAATTCAGCCAAAGGGATCAATCGCCCAAAGGCTGAGACAAACCGCACTCGCACCGTATGCCAGCGGGGATCCTCGCGGGTAGATTTGGGATCATAGTAGGGGCTGGCAGGGTCGAATTGGCTGGGATCCACCACGTGGGTTTCCAGGATCTCCATCAAACCGGCAATTCCGGGTGGCTCGGCATTGGAATGGTAGAAAAAGGCGCGATCCCCAGGCTGCATTGCCTTCAGATAGTTGCGGGCTTGGTAGTTGCGCACGCCATCCCAAAGGGTTTGGCCCTCCCGCTGCAAATCCCAGATGCTATAGATGCTGGGCTCAGATTTCATCAGCCAATAGTTCATGGGGCACTAGGCTCTGGGAGCAGATAAGGGGGAACAACGGGCAACAAACTCGACAAAGTTGCGCAGCATCTTCAAGCCGTAGGGGCCGGACTTTTCTGGGTGAAATTGGGTAGCAAACAAGGTGCCGCGGGCAATAGCGGCTACACAGGTTTGGCTGCCGTGTTGGGTGGTAGCAGCCACCCAGGCTGGATCGCTGGGCACACCGTGATAGGAATGGACAAAATAGGCCCAGGTTTGATCGGGGATCCCTGCCCAGAGGGGAGAGTGGGCTTGGGTGAGTTGCAGTTGATTCCAGCCCATGTGAGGGATGCGCAGGCCCGCCTCTGGCCGAAAGCGCTGCACCCGTCCGGGCACGATGCCCAGCCCCGGTTCCACCCCCTCTTCGCTGCTCTCAAACAAAACCTGCAAACCAATGCAAATGCCCAAGAAGGGCTGCTGCCGCTGCACCGCCTCCCGGATGGGATCCACAAAGCCTCGCTCTCGCAACTGCTGCATGGCCGGATCAAAAGCCCCATCTCCCGGCAGGATGATCCCGTCGAAACGCTCCAGCCCGACCGGCTCTGTTACCAGATGCACCTCTGCCCCGGCACGCTCCAAGCCTTTGCAAGCCGAATGCAAGTTTCCGGCATCATAGTCGATTACCGCCAGGCGCACAGCTCCCATGGGATCCCTCCTCGTGAGGAGTTTCGGAGTCTATCAGTATAGTGGTTCTATCCCGTTTGAGCTGACCCATGGCTGTGGCAACGGCTTTGCACAATCCCACTCCGACCGATACTGCTCTGCAACCCTGTCGCGACCAGGTTGATTGGCCTGAAGCAGCTTACCTGCACATCCCTTTTTGTCGGCAGCGCTGCCACTACTGTGATTTTGCCACGGGCTTGGGCACCCGAGAGTTGATAGAAACTTACGTGCAAATGCTCTGCCGAGAGATCGGCAGCTCCTACCGCTACCGCCATCTGGCCGGGGATCCCAGACCGTTGACCAGCATTTTTTTCGGGGGTGGCACCCCTTCTCTGCTGACGGTGGAGCAAGTGGGGCGGATCTTGACTCAATTGAGGGAGAGGATCCCGTTTCATCCCGACTGCGAGATTTCTCTGGAGGCCAACCCCGGCACCCTGACGCGGGAGCAGTTGGCGGGCTACCGGGAGCTGGGGGTCAACCGCATCAGCCTAGGGGTACAGGCATTTCAGCCAGAGCTGCTGGCCGCTTGTGGTCGCCTGCATGGAGTGGAGGAAGTTTACGAAGCCGTGGCCGACTTGCAGGCGGCGGGCTTTGAGAATTTCAACCTGGATTTGATCTTTGGGCTGCCCTACCAGACTTTGGAACACTGGCAGCAGTCTCTACGAGCTGTTCTTGAGATTAACCCCACCCATGTCTCCGTCTATGATCTGACGATTGAGCCGGGAACCCGATTTGGCCGGATGTACCGACCGGGAGATGCGCCTTTGCCCACCGAGGAAACCACAGTTGCCATGTACCTAATGGCGCGGGAGCTGCTCACCGAAGCGGGCTACATCCACTACGAAATCTCCAATTTTGCCCGCCCCGGCTACGCCTGTCGCCACAACCGAGTGTACTGGGAAAATCGCCCTTACTTTGGCTTTGGCATGGGATCCGTCGGCTACGAGGGGGGACGGCGCATTCAGCAGCCCAAAACCCTTTACCACTACTTCGAGCAGGTGAAAGTCGGAGTCCACCCTCTCCCTCCTGAAGCATCCCCAGAGGAAGTTTGGATGGATACTTTGATGTTGGGGCTGCGTTTACAGGAAGGTCTGGATTTGGGCCATTTGCAAGAGCGTTTTGGCCACCCAAAGGTCGAGCAAGCTTTGGAGAAGCTGGATCCCTATTTTGAGAAGGGATGGGCCAGTTGTGAGGCAGGCCGGCTACGGCTGATTCCGCCCGATGGCTGGCTATTTTCCAATGAGATTCTCAGAGACTTGCTGGCTTGATTCCGACGGTTACTTTCACAAGATTTCTCACCAGAGCCCCCTATCCCAATTGGCCGAAAACTCAAGCTTTGAGGAGCGTAGGCCATCACCATTTCCAGCAGCCATTAAACCCAACATTTCACAGATCCTGAGATCTCTAATCTTGCAAGAGAGGTTGAGGGGAAAGATACGGAAGCCCAGAGGATCCCTATCGATAGTTGACAAATTGCAGCGCCACCGGGTAGTCCTGCTGCCTAAGCATTTGAATGACCGCCTGTAGCTCGTCTTTATCCTTGCCGGAAACGCGCACCAGATCCCCTTGAATGGCAGGCTGCACTTTCTTAAAGTTGTCGCGGATTTGCTTGGCAATCTGTTTGGCCAGTGTGGCATCAATGCCCTTTTTCAGGTGAACCACCTGGCGCACTCGGTTGCCGCCGGCGCTCTCTGGGGGTTGGAAGTCGAAGATCTTCAGGGATAGACCCCGCTTGGCCGCTTTGGTAAGAAGCAGATCCCGAATGGAGTTGAGGGCCATGTCGTTGGCGGTGGTGATGGTCAGGGATCCCTCCTCCAGCTCAATTTCCGTCTGAGTATCCTTGAGGTCGTAGCGCTGTTTGATCTCCCGCCGGGCTTGATCTACAGCGTTCACCAGTTCCTGCCGATCGAAATCGCTGACGATGTCAAATGAGTAGGTAGAGGCCATAAACCTTATCTTCGCTATCGTTCAGTATCTTAAGCCCTCAGCCAAGCAGGGATCCCTAACTCTCGGAGAAGCTACAACAGGTAGAGGGATCCCAGTCCAGATTTGCGGAGAAGCAGGATGGCCGATGTTGTTTTAATTACAGGCGCCTCTGAAGGCATCGGCAGAGCTACTGCCTTTACCTTTGCCCGTGGGGGTTACCGATTGGCGCTGGCTGCCCGCACTGCCGAAACCCTGAAGCAAACGGCCATCGACCTAGAGCAAAGCCTAAATGCCGAGGTCTTGGCCGTTCCCACCGATGTCACGCAGCCAGAACAGGTGCAAAACCTGGTGGAGAGAACCCTAGAACGCTATGGCCGCATCGACTGCCTGATCAACAACGCCGGCATCTGCATGAGTGGCCCTTTTTTGCAAACCACCCCGGAGCACTGGCAGGCTTTGATGGCGGTCAACTTTTGGGGCTACCTCCACACCATCCGAGCCGTGCTCCCCGACATGTTGAAGCGCAAAAAAGGTCAGATCATCAACGTGGGATCCATTGGCGGCAAAATGCCCCTGCCCCAGATGAGCGCCTATTGTGCCAGCAAGTACGCGGTCAGTGGGCTGACAGAAGCGCTGCGTCTGGAACTGCAACCCCAAGGGATCCAGGTGATCGGCGTCCATCCGGGCATCGTCAGCAGCAATTTCCTCAAGCGAGCCATTTTTCTGGATGAGGTGGGGCCAGCGTCCTCTCCCGACAGCCAAGCCCAAACCTCAGGTGGCAAAGCCCGTGAGCAAATGCAACAGGCGCTGGAGAGTTTTTGGGTCAGCCAGCCGGAAGAAGTTGCCGAAGCCATTTGGGATGCCGCTCGCCAGTCCAAGTCAGAGGTGGTGGTGGGCATGGCCCAATGGGCGGTAGGAGCTTACACCCTCTTCCCCGGATGGGTCGGCTCATTGCTCCAGAATGTTCCTCGCTAGCCCACTGGATCGGTCGAGAGTTCTGGGGCGCTGGATGAGCGATTCTGCAGACCCAGCGATAGCAGGAAGAAGGCTAAACTTCGGTATAGTTTGAGGTACGGTTAAACACTGGTATTGACAGCGGAAGTATGGTTGAATCTGTGCCTTCTCCTTCCGGTACCCACCAGCACATCTTGATCGTGGAAGACCGAGATGGCCGCCGTACCCAGGTGCTGGGATCCGCCAAATACTTCATCGGTCGGGACTTGGCGAACGACATCTGTCTCAACTCTCAGTATGCCTCCCGCTACCACGCCATGCTGCTGCGGATTCCCGCCGAGCGAGAGGGAGAATATTGCTACCGCATTTTGGATGGGGATCTGGAAGGTCGCCCCAGCACCAATGGCTTGTTGATCAACGGCCAGAAATTGACTACCCACCAGCTCAAGTCGGGGGATGTGATCACCTTTGGCCCCGATGCCAAAGCCACCTACAAAATTGTTAAGGCTCCCTAGGCCCAGATCTCTGCAGAGCGTGCAATCGCCCCCCAATCAACAGCAGCAAAGCCAGCACCAAGGCCATCTCCGACAGCAAGGTCGCTAGGGCCGCCCCCTGCCAACCCCACCTTGGGATCCAAACCGCATTCAAAAGCCCATTCAGCCCCAGAGCCATCAGTTGCAGACGGCTGCGGGGCTTTTGCAACCCTGCCCCGGTGAGCAGGTGAGACAGCAAAAGGTGGATCCCTTCCAGCAAAATGACCGGGCTGAGCCAGCGCAGGATGAGGGCCGTTTCCCGGTAAGCCGATCCCAGCACCCAAGGGATTCCGTAGGATCCCAGGGCCAGCCCCAGAGCAGCCAAACTGCCGTAGCCCACCACCCAAGGGGAAAGGTGACAGGCGTAGCGCCAGCCTTGCGGAAGGCCCTTCTGCCCTTGGCGGCACAGCTCGGCAAAATGGCTGGTGAGCAGGGCGATCATCGGCGTTTGCGAGAAGTTGATCACCCGATAGGCAGCGCTGTAAAGACCCCCCGCCGCTGCTGAGGCCAAACGGGGCAAGAGCAGCTTATCCAAATCGGTGAAGGTTTTCACCGCGGCCAGCCCCACCGCAAAGTCCCAGCCCGCTATCAGCCGTTCCCGCAGATCTCGCCAGCTCAGGGCCAAGGGGGGAGAAGGCTCGCTCCACCGCCCCATCCCCCTCGCGATCAGCAGCAGCACGACCAACACCATCAGGCCGTACAGAACAGCCCATTGCACCAGGGATCCCCAGCCCAAGGCCACCGCCAACAACACTGCCCCCAATCGCCCCAGCGCCATGCCCGTGTCGATGAGGGCTACCCCAGCAGCCTGCTCTCTCCCGATCAGGATCCCCCTGTACACCTCTGGCACCGCGATGAACAGCAGATCGCTCAAAAGCAATACCCCCACCACCGCTGCTGGCGTCCCGGCCAGCCAAACGCTCAAGAGGGGCCACAACACCAGCGCCATCCCCCCACAGCCCAATCCCGCCAACCATAAGCTGGGGCCAATCCCCTGGGTGCAAGTCGGGGATCCCTGCCGGCTGAGGCGCTGGATCAGCAGTTCCGATTGGCCCAAATAGCCAAACGGGGCGGCCAGGTTGCTGCAGGCCAAGATGGCAGAGAAAACCCCGAAGGCTTCCGGCCCCAACAGCCGCGCCAAGAGGATGAAATAGGCCCCGGACAACCCCAGGCGCAGGCCATTGCCCACCATCAGCCAGGCAGCCTGGCGCAGCCGTTGTTGTTCTGCTCTATCCACGCTGCCACTCCTGGACGAGGCTTGCCGCAGCCAGGGATACTGGATGGATGCTGAGACTGCCTGCCCGAGAGCGGGCATCTCCTCTCGATTTTGGGTGTATCGGTTGCAATTCTTCTGGCAATTTCATGGCCAAACTCTACCCCGTCAGCAACGCCGCGCGAAGCCCCCACACCTTGGCAGGACGGGATCCGCAAGCCCTGTTCTCCCCCCATTCCAGACCGCCTGCCCCCCGCCGGGTACTTCCCCCACCCCTGCCGGACGGCGGTAGCCCTCGCTGGCTGGGATCCGCATCGGCCAAAACGGTGGGGCAGGGCTATCGGGCCGTTGTCTTGCTCTTGCTGACCAGTCTGCTGCTGTTTGGAGGGCTGGGATCCCGTCTGGCCTACCTGCAGTTGGCGCGCACCCAGTATTACCGCCAGCTGGCCGATACCAACCGCATTCGCCTGTTGCCCCAGCCGCCAGAACGCGGACGCATTGTGGATCGCAACGGTGTATTGCTGGCGGGCAGCCGATTGTCCCACTCGGTCTTCCTCTGGCCTCTGGTGCAGTCGCGGCAGCGCTGGCAGGAGATGATCCCCAAGTTGGCAGACCACTTGAACATCGCCCCTGAGGAGATCGCCCAAAAGCTAGAACAGGCTGGATATCGTTCCCCGTTTCCCGTGCGCATCCTGCGCAACGCCAGCCCCCAGGTGGTCATTCAACTGGAGGAGATGAGCCGCGAGCTGCCGGGAGTGATGGTGGAGGCGGAGACGGTGCGGTTTTATCCCCACGGCGACTTGGCCGCTCATCTGCTGGGCTATACCGGCGAGATCTCGCAGGAACAACTGCGGGCGGATCCCAGCTATCGCCTGGGGGATATTGTCGGCCTGATGGGAGTGGAGGAATTGTTTGAGAGCCATCTGCGCGGCCAATGGGGAGGGCGACAGGTGGAGGTGGACGCTATGGGGGAAGTGCTGCGGGTGCTGGGAGAACAAGCGCCCCAACCGGGCAACACCCTGCAGCTCACTTTGGATGTGCGGCTGCAGCAGGCGGCAGAGCGAGCCCTCGGCCAGCAAAAAGGAGCGGTGATCGCCATGGATCCCAGCGATGGCTCGATCCTGGCCATGGCCAGCTATCCCACCTTTGATCCCAACCTCTTTTCCAGCCGCATCACCCAAGCCCAGTGGGAGAGCCTGCAGCAGCAGGATTTTCCCTTCCTCAACCGCGGCCTGCGGCCCTATCCCCCCGCCAGCACCTACAAAATCATCACCACCGCTGCCGGGATTGAGTCGGGAGCCTTTCCCCCGAATACGGTGCTGCAGACCGGCCCCTACATCCAGGTGGGAGGGTGGCGCTTTTGGGACTGGAACCGGGCCGGCTTCGGGCGGCTGAACTACCGGCAGGCGATGGCCTACAGCAGCGACACCTTTTTCTACCAAATCGCCCTCGGCACCAAGGCTGCCCCCTTGCAAGAATGGTCGCGCCGCTTTGGGTTGGGACAACTGACCGGGATTGGCCTCAAAGGGGAGGCTGCTGGCCTGGTGCCGGATGCTGAGTGGAAGCAGCGCCACTGGCGCGAGCCCTGGTATGTGGGCGACACGGTCAACATGTCCATCGGCCAGGGATTTATTACCGCTACGCCGCTGCAAATGGCGGTGGTAACGGCGGCAGTGGCCAATGGGGGCTGGCGGGTGCGCCCCTTGCTCTCGCACCAGGTGATCCCGGAAAGCCCTGTGCCGCTGCGCCAAAAGGTAGGTCTTTCCCCTGCCACCCTGGAGATCCTGCAGCAGGGGCTGCGAGATGTCGTGGTTTACGGCACTGGCGGCAACGCCAACCTGGGGCCAGGATTTCCCCCAACGGCTGGTAAAACCGGCACCGCAGAGGATCCGCCGCGGCGATCCCACGCTTGGTATGTTGGCTATGCTCCCTACGACCGGCCCGAATTGGTGGTCGTGGTCTTTCTGGAAAACAGCGGCGGTGGCGGTGGATCACGGGCCGCTCCCATCTTTCGAGAGGTGATGCGGGCCTACTTCCGACCCGAGTCGTGAGCCCTAGCTTTCTGTCGGATCCGAGCCAACTGGGTATATGCAGTCTCTTGTCTCCCAGAAAATTGCGTTAAGATCCCCTAAAACCCCTTGCCCAGCAGGCTTCTGCCCTAACTTAGCTGTAGAATATGTCAGTGATTTGGAGCTCAACTGCCACAATCCTGCCATTCGCGCCAGTGGCGCCTTGGCGCATTGCAGGGCAAGCCCCGCTCCCACACACTGAGAACACTCTGGGCCGTGGCCGCTCTGCAACGCCTGAGCGAATCCGCGATCCAGGGAACGCTCTAACTTTATTGCCTAACTCAAAAGGAGATCAGGATGAACAAGGCAGAACTTGTTGATGCCGTCGCTCATCGCGCCAATGTAACCAAAAAAGAAGCGGAGGCTGTCATTTCCGCCGCACTGGAGATCATTGTCGAAGAGGTCGCATCCCGCGATGAAAACGGTGAACCCAAGGGGAAGGTGACCCTGGTGGGCTTCGGCTCCTTTGAGGCTCGCAAGCGCAAAGAGCGGGAAGGTCGCAACCCGAAAACCAACCAAAAAATGGTGATCCCAGAGAGCATCGTCCCCACTTTTAGGGTGGGCAAGTCATTCCGCGAAGCAGTAGCAGGGGGGAAATCTTAATTTCGCCGGGTTGGGACAAGGACTCCGTCCCGCTGACGCGAACGGCTGCGGGGTAAGGCGTGGAGCAGCCTCGACATGGTGGCAATTGGGCTTGGGGAGCAGCAATCGCTGGCTGCTCTCCCCAGGAGATTCTGGATTTTTCGGCCAGCTTGAATCCGCTGGGCCCACCGGAATCGGTCTTGCAAGCTCTGACTCAGGCGCTGTCTGCAGCAGACCCGGTTGTAATCAGCCGCTACCCGGATCCCGACTATCGGGACTTGCGCATCTGTTTGGCCAACCATTGGGCCGTCGATCCTGAGTGGATCTTTGTGGGCAATGGGGCAGCGGAGTTGCTCACCTGGGCAGCCCGGGATGCGCAAGGGCGGGAGGTATGGCTGCCCCAGCCTGCTTTTGGGGATTATGCGCGGGCTCTGCGGGCAGCAGGAGCGACCATCAAGCCGCTGCCTTTTTTCCCCGGCCAGGGATCCGCCGGTTTTACCCTTCTGCAGGAACCCCTTCCGGTGGCAGGCAAGGGGAGCCGAGTGCTCTGGCTGAACAACCCCCACAACCCGACGGGCCAGCTCATCCCGCAGCAAGACATCCTGCCTCTCCTGCCCCAGTTCAACCAGGTGGTGGTGGACGAGGCTTTTATGGACTTTTTGCCGGGGGAGCCCACCCTGAGCTCAAACTCCAGCTCGTCGGCAATGCCCCGCAGCCAAACTTTGATCCCCTACCTGGCGGCTCATCCCAACACCATCGTCATCCGTTCCCTCACCAAGTTTTTCACCCTGCCCGGCTTGCGCATTGGCTTTGCGGTGGGGCACCCGGATCACTGGCAGCGCTGGCGGCAGTGGCGGGATCCCTGGAGCGTCAACGGATTGGCGGGAGTGGCAGTGGCGGCAGCTTTGGCCGATGAGGACTTCCGCCGGCGCACCTTGGCCTGGCTACCCGTGGCCCGAGAGCATTTGTTCAGGGGTTTGCAAGCACTGCCCGGCTGGGATCCCTGGCCTGGTCAAGCCAATTTTGTGTTGGTGCGCTGCCCTGGCTCTGCCACGCAAATTCAGCGGGCGCTGCTGCAGCGGCACCGGATTCTGGTGCGGGATTGCCTGAGTTTTCCCGAGCTGGGAGATCGCTACCTGCGCATTGGCCTGCGCACCCTGCCGGAGCAGGAGCAGTTGTTATCCGCCTGCCGGGAGATCCTGGAGAATAGCTAGGGATTTTTCTGCGGGAGAAATTCTCATGCCCGAAGCTACCGCCTTTTGGCCGGAATGCAACGCCCCTATCGTGCGGGGGGTGGCCCATTACAGCGATCTGGAGTTGCTGCGGGCCTTTCAACGGCAGCCGGAGGTGGCCCGCTACTTCATCAGCCTGTTTTGCCGCTACTGCCAGTGGGTGGACGGGATCCTTGCCGAACATCTGCCGCCCGAGCAGTGGGCTGCCTATCGAGAGCAGGTTTGGTTGCGGCTTTACCTGCGCCTACAGCGCCTAGATGTCCACAGCCTTGTGGAAGAAGCGGCTGGCGAAGGGGATCCTGTGCTGCGACCCTGGCTGGCGGAGCAAACCCGTGAGCTGATCCAATCCTTGGATGGGATCCCCACCCACCCTCAAGCTTCTCACGGCCTCAACTCCACCAGAGGCGGGGCAAAGTCCTCTCTTTCACCGGCACTGGCCTGTTATTTGACCGCCGGTTTGGATACCCTGCCGGGAGATCTGCGCTTCATTCTGCTGCTGCGGGATCGGTTTGGCTGGTCACCGGTTCGCATTGCCGACCAACTCAAGGCTGACGGATATTACCTCGCCCCAGAAGACGTGGATGCCATCGTTGCCTCTGCCCGCCAGATCTTGCTTCAGAACCTGCCGGCAGACGTGCGTGCCCTCTATCTGGAGGCAAAGCCCTAGAAGACTGCCATAGCCCTGTGGCATGGTGATTTATGGCAGGGTATAGAGCGCTGGCAATCCTTGTTCCCAAGGTGGGTTCTCCTGTTAGGCTGTTTCCGGCTGTAACAGTGGATCGGCATTGTTTGCTCTCCGACTTTACATCAAGTTGAGTGTGGGCTGTCTATGAGTCCTTCTCCGCTTCCCCCAGACCCTACCCAACCCCTGTCTCCGGCACAGCAGTCCCATTCACATCAAGTTCCTCAACCTGCTCTTCAGGAGGCGCTGAGCCATCTGCATTTGGATGTGCTGAAAGAACTGGAGCGATTCCGCCTCTGGCAGCGTTTGCAGCGCATGGACTCTGTCCCGCCGCCGCGAGCAGGTCAGCTTGGGAATACCAGCTCTGTACAGCGCCCTTCACCTGTGCTCATTCAAGAGGTGGTGGAAGACTTGGAAGAGGAAGAGATGCCGCGGCCCTCCGGGGCCTTTTCGCCCCTCTGGGTCTTGCTGCTGTGGGTGCTTTCCTGCGCGGGGATTGGCTTTGGGGTGCGCTGGCTGATCTGGCCGGAAGAACTGTCCCTGCCCCAAAGTGCTGCCAGCAGGGCGGAAGAAGGGATCCCTGCCCAGGTGGATCTGGCCCAGTTGCCCTTGATCCCAGTGGAACCGGTGGAAGGGCAGGTGGGAGAGGAGTTCTATTTCGGTGGCTTGGATCCGGATCGGCTGGCGCTGGGCTTGGCGGCCACCCCAGACTGGAAGGACTTGCAGGTGGATCCCCTTCAAGACGTTCCCAACCTGCTGGATAGCCTGCAGACCGACTTGGCCTTGGCTTCCGAGGAATCTGCTCCCCCCAGGTCACAAACGGTGGAGCAGTTGGCGGCCAGCCTGGAGCGCCCATCCCAACCTTCACCGCCTACCTCTGTGGGATCCCTGAACGTGGTGCCCCTAAGCGAAAACAACATAGACTCCCTGGGGCCGAACCGCGGCGAGGGAACCTTCTTGGTGCTCACCACCTACTCAGGGGCAGAGAGCTTGGCACGTGCTCGAGAAGTTTCTGATGGGGCCTTTGTCAAAGATGTGAATGGCCAGAAGTTTGTGCAGTTGGCAGCATTTGAGCAACTGGAGTATGCCCGCTATCATGCGGAAACCCTGAAAAGCAAGGGCTTTAACGTTACAATTGCTGAGCAGTAGCTTTGAGGACTACAGATCCCGAATCCAAGGGATCCGAGAGAGAGGTAGCCGCTGCCAGATCCCTTCGCTTCCTTCCGGATCGAGCAAACGCCAGGCCAGCAACCCGGTTGCCGAGAGGAAAACCAGGGCCAGCAACACCGCAAGGGCATTCTGTAGGCTTTTCAAAAAGGGCCAGAGGCGGGCTGTGCTCGGCCCCACCTGAGCAGCTCCAGACCGCTGCCGCGCCTGGGCGGGGGGGTTCCCGGAAGCTGGAGAGGAACTCAAGGGACGGGCAGGTGGAGCGAGGGTAGAGGACGTCAACTGGGCGGCAGGAATGGGTGGCCCTGGTAACCGATTCAAAGCCATAACCACAGCCTGAGGGCGCTGCTGCTGACGCATCCACCGGTTCAGCTCTGCCAGAGAGATGGCACAGAGGTTGTTGAGACCCAGACCCTGAATTCGCCCCACCAAAGGCCGGTCGTTGCTGACCAAAACCACCAGCGTTCCCGGCTGCTGCTGGGCCAGGGCATAGGCGCATTCGGCAATCGCTTCTTCCAAACGTACCCTCATGGACTGATCGCCGGCACCAGCACCACCCACCAGGGCACGGGCTTCTGAGACGGCAAACCCTAGACTGGGCCAGTGGCGCAAAAACTCGCGGGCTGTCGATTCTTCTTGGGGATCAATAGCCTGCCGGCTCAGGCGTTCTAGCTCGGCCATCACTGCCTGCGGCAGCACACACACCCCAAATCGAGCCCACTCTTGCCATAGAGCCAGACGACCGGCCAGGATCACGGGGCTGTCGAAGACGAGGAGAGGCGGGATCTCGGCCATAGAACATGCCAGCGCTGGACTTAACCTCAATTGTGCAGCTTCCCCGAAGACTTGGGTAGCAGGGATCCCTCTGCCAGGCAGAGGCGGATGGCCAGTGGGTAGAGGCGGTGCTCCTGGGCCTGGATGCGCCGGTAAAGGGATTCCACAGTATCTTCGGGCAGAACCGGCACGGCTGCTTGGGCCACGATGGGGCCACTGTCCATTTCCAGGGTGACCCGATGAACGGTGCAGCCGGCGATTTTCACACCGCACTTCAGGGCTTGTTCAACAGCACGCAGGCCCTTGAAACTGGGCAGCAGGCTGGGATGCAGGTTCAAGACGCGATCCGGGTAGGCAGACAACAACACCTGGGTAACCAGGCGCATCCACCCGGCCATGATCACCCATTCCACGTGATGCTGCCAGAGCACTTGGAGGATAGCTGCATCCAGGTCTTCGCGACGGGGGTAGTCTCGGTGGTCGAGCAAAACGCAAGGGATCCCTCGCTTTTGGGCCCGCTGCCGCACGTAGGCTTTGGGGTTGTTGGTGATGACCACAGCAATCTGGGCCTGCAGTTCCCCAGCCTCAATGGCTTGAGCAATAGCCTCGAAATTGCTGCCATTGCCGGAAGCCAAAATGCCGAGGATCCCCGGTTGAGAGGGCGCTGGGATCCCGTCGGGATCCGGCCAGAGTAAGCTGGGCGAGTTCATGAGCGTTTGGTGGGAAAGTCTGCAGCCCCGCTATTTTAAACCCAGACAGCCTCCCCTCTGGTTCTGGCCAGGTTGATCCAGAGAGGGATCCAAAAACTTGACCGTCGCCGGCTTTGACAGGCGCACCCGCGCCATCGAGCGCTGCACGGATCAAGCCCAAGAGAAGCTGCGGGAGATGCCTCAAGAAATGCGGAAAATGCAGCAGGAGATCCGCGATCTCTCAAGCTCCTCCAAAAATAGGCCAAGTCGATCAAGTCGATCCCAGCAGTTGAGGCCGGATCTTATGGACTCCGTCCCACTGTGGCGAGCGGCCACCTGATCTAGAGTGGGTCTAGAGTGGGAAAGCATGGGCATTGGGTGTGAGAGCATGGCTCCTTTGCAAGGACGACGCCGGCGGTTTTGGATTTGCAGCATGGTAGTCATCCTGGCCGGGTTTATGGGATCCCTGCTGGCGGGATCAGCGCAGAACCTGGGAGCACAAGCGCAGCAGAGCCTGACTCAAGCCCAACTGGAGCAAGCTCAATATGTGCGCAGTTGTGGCAGTTGCCATGTGGCGTTGCCCGCCCAAGTGTTGCCCACTGAAACCTGGCGACGGCTGCTGCAGGATCCCAACCACTATGGCCAGCAGATCCAGCCCCTGAGCGGTGTGGCTTTACAACTGGCCTGGGGCTATTTGCGGCCCAACTCCCGGCCCCTGCGACAGGGGGAACAGGTGCCCTATCGCTTGGCAGATTCTCGCTATTTCCGTGCCCTGCATCTGCAAGTGGAGTTTCCCACTCCTGTGCGGGTGAGCGCCTGTGTGGATTGTCACCCCAGGGCCAATGGGGGGGATTTTGCCAGCCTCTCTGCAGAATGGCAATCTTGAGGAGCGCAACTGAGGCAATGCAGGTGGATCTGGCCACCATTCTGGCAGGCTATGCCCAAGGCTACTTCCTGATGGCCGACGAAAAGGCGGGATCCCTGGCTTGGTACGGCACCGACCGGCACGCGGTGATCCCCCTCGATGAGCGATTCCACTGCCCCCGTTCATTGCGGCCCTTGGTGCGCAGCAATCGCTTTCAGGTGCGGCTGAACTGTGCTTTTGAGCAGGTGGTAGAGGGCTGTGCCGCTCGTCCCCAAACCTGGATCAGCCCTGAGCTGAAGCAGATTTACGCAGCTCTGCGCCAGGCCGGCTTTGCCCACAGCTTTGAAACCTGGCAGGGAGAGACCTTGGCAGGCGGGATCCTGGGTATTGCCCTTGGGGCGGCATTTATCGGCGAGTCCATGTTCTACCGCATTCGCAACGGCTCGAAGGTGGCCCTGGTGAAGTTGGTGGAGCACTTGCGAGAGCGGGGCTTTCGCCTCTTCGACGCTCAGTTGATGAACCCGCATCTGGCCCGTTTCGGCGCCTTTCTCATGGATGGACAAGAGTACCTGAAGCTATTGCAGCAGTGCCTGGGGATCCCTTGTCGGTTCGATTAGACCTGTGATGCTCAAAGCGACAGGCTTCCCAATAGCTGCTGTTAGATCATTGCAGCGGCTCTTGGTGGGAAACTTGGTGGAAAATGAGGGAGGACTCCACTCTGCTGCTGTGAGCGAATACATCCCGTGGTGGGCCAGCACATGGGATCCGCTCTGTTCCCGTCAGTGGCAGATGAGACTGGCTCGCAAACACCGTTCGTTGCCGTCTGTGCTCTTCTGCGCTCAGAACGAAGAACTATTATGCTCAGACCAAAGAACCATTAGATTAGATGGGCATTGTTATAAGGTGAGAGGAGTTCTCTACTGCTGTTGAGATTGTCATGAGCCAAAAGCTTCTGTTCGTCTGTCTGGGCAACATCTGTCGTTCTCCCACCGCTGAAGGCATCACCAATCACCTTTTGCGCAGCAGCGGCCTTTCGGAAGCGATTCTCTGCGACTCAGCAGGTACGGCAGCCTATCACATCGGCAGCCCCCCAGATCGGCGCATGCAACAAGCAGCCCGATGCTATGGCCTAGAGCTACAAGGCAAGGCCCGCCAGATTCGACCTGCCGACCTGCGCGAGTTCGACCTGATCCTGGCCATGGATCGACAAAATTACCGCGACATTCTCAGCTTGGATCCCCAGGGAAAATATGCCGAGAAAG
The DNA here is from genome assembly GCF_054060015.1 of Thermostichus sp. MS-CIW-25. Lineage (NCBI taxonomy): Bacteria > Bacillati > Cyanobacteriota > Cyanophyceae > Thermostichales > Thermostichaceae > Thermostichus > Thermostichus sp. MS-CIW-25. Next base: position 31,348 of record NZ_JBSSCS010000005.1, on the reverse strand, counting down.
TGCGCCTGATGTGCAGCTATTGCCGCTCCCATTCTGATGAGGAAGTTCCGGATCCCTACTACGGGGGTGAGGCCGGATTCCATTATGTAATCGAGCTGCTCTGGGATGCCTGTAGCGGCTTGCTGGAATCCCTGGTTCCCGGGATCCAATGCCCGCCGTTGCCCCCCCGTGCTTGAGAGATTATTCGTCAGATCTGTATTCTTGATGAAACTTGATGAAACTTGACAGATAAGTCTGGACAACGGGATCCCTTTTGGCTAACTTTGTGGGTGGGATCAGAGTAGCTCCTGAACAGCTTTGGAAAGTTGGTTTTCTTGCGGTTTGGCCTTATAGCTGTATAGATTCGAGGGTTGTCTCTGACACCAAAGAGACGCTGGAGACAAGTGAGTTGACATTCGCAAATATCAAAAAAATATGTGGGAGGGTCACGATGGATGAGCTTTTACCAGGGCTGATTGCCGTTGCCCTTGCGGAAAAACACCTGCCGTTGGTAGCGGCTGTGGAGATTGGCCCGGATGATGCCATCGGGCTTTACGCCTTCTTTAGCTACACCTTAATGGTGATTGGAGAGAAGCTAAACGTGCCGAATGCTTGGTTAGCTTGGATCCCGATTGCTAACATCTGGGTGATGTGTCGAGCTGCTGGTAAACCCGGCTGGTGGGTGATCCTCTTCTTCATTCCCCTAGTCAACTTGATCTTCGGTATCTGGGTGATCTTTGCCATTCCACCCCGCCTGAATAAATCCCGCTGGCTGGGTCTGCTGGTTTTCCTGCCTGTTTTTGGAGCTTTGCTCTACTCAGGCATTCTGGCCTTCACTTGAATTAGCCAGCCTTGCCTTGATACAAACTAAACAATCGAAAAAGTCTACCACTTGAGCAAGTTAAAGCTCTCCATATCAATAGTGGCGCGATTGCGATAGATCCCCAACACGATGGCCAAGCCCACAGCAGCCTCGGCAGCCGCCACGGTGATGACAAACACCGAGAACACTTGGCCACGAATCAGAGCTGAATCGACAAAGTTGGAGAAAGCCATAAAGTTCAGATTCACCGCATTGAGCATCAGCTCAATCGACATCAGCACGCGAATCGCATTGCGGCTGACGATCAGGCCGTAGATGCCAATACAAAAAAGAACCGCTGCCACCACCAAGAAAAACTGCAGTTGCAACATCGCGATAGGCTCCAGTAGATACGCAATGAGAAGGGCACTGGGAAAACTCTGGATTTTGTGATCGAGAGCAGGTAGCTTCAACGGGTGCTCACCAGCTCTGCTTGCCGTTCCGACTCCGATTCCAGCTGGGGTCGGGCCCGCTCCAGCAAGCTCAGATCCCCTTCTCCGGCTTGGGGAAGAACAAACTCCCGCCGCGCCAAGACAATGGCCCCAATCAACGCCATCAGCAGCAAAACAGAAGCCAGCTCAAAAGGCAGAAGATAATCGCTGAAGAAGTGGCCGCCGATCACCAACACACTGCTCAAAGGTTGGATCGGCTGCAGCGGCCAAGGGGTGTTCAAAGCCATCGCGGCTAGAAGGGCAAACAGACCCAAACAGACCACCGCCGTCACTCCGTTGCGCAGCCAGCCCAGCTTCAGAGGAGCAAAGTTGTAGCGCCGATTCACCAACATGATGGCAAACAGGATCAACACATTAACCGCGCCGACGTAGATCAGAACTTGGGCTGCGGCCACAAAATCGGCATTCAAGAGGAGATACAACCCGGCCATGCTCAGGAAAACGCCCCCGAGCAGAAAACCGGAATAGACAATGCTGGGGGCCCAAACCACGCCTAGCGCGAAGCCAATGGCCATCGCCGATAGCACCACAAACGTAACCAGTTGTACGCCTTCTCCGAGGGTCATGAGAGATCCGTCCTTAGCCAGTTTCTATTGCTGCTCCCTTACCACTGTACTGTCCTGGCGGATTTAAGAGAAGCCCGACTCCTTTTTCAGATCGATAGAGAAATCTCTAGAGTTGGGTCTCACCAACTGCCGCCCGCCCCGCCACCTCCGCTGCTACCGCCACCGAAGTCTGAATCTCCACCTGAATCTCCACCGAAGTCTGAATCTGTGTCTGTGTCGCTGAGCTCGGGGATGACCACCTCTCGCTCGCTGCGGTACCCGCAGATAGGACAGCTCAGGATTTCCAGCTTCAAGCCGCTAGAGGAATAGGTGGCTTCCCTGAGAACCTGTGTGGTGAGGTCGAGGGTGAGGGCTTGGCACCGAGGGCAGTAAAGGTGTCGGGAGAGCGTGCCTTCGCGCACAACCACAGCTATTCCTTGACAGGTAGGACAAAACCAGCCGTAGTAGCGAGCTCTGCCGCGGCTCCTGGCCAGGCGATGCTCTTGGGGAAGGTACTTATCCAGAAGCTGGGGCTGGATGAGTCGCATGGGTCGACCACAGGCTTGACAGACCACCGGCTGAAAAGGGATCCCACGCTTCCGGCCCAAGGTGCCGTCAGTGGCCATAGCAGCCACAACCGGCAGAGCGAACCCCAGCCAGTTGCCGCTGGACAATCCTAGGAACACGCCAAGGCAGAGGGATCCCGAATAGAGGAAGAGACGAATGGGGTCGCTCTGAACCGAAGAGAGCACAGCACCTATTCTTGGATCTCTGCGTGTCAGGGAGAGGACTTGTCTTCCCCCTCGCTCAGCCCTTAGAGAGACGGGCATGCGAGAGCGCTGCCACCCCAGTCCCAAAATGATGATCCCCAGCAGCAGCAGGATCCCTTCCACCAGGGAAGAATCAATGCCCTGGGCCACTGCCCCAGAAGAAGTTGCAATCGTTGAGGTGGTAACTCCAGAAGCTGCCGCAGGAACATTTGCAACGGGCTGGCCCTGCAACACCGAGGTCAACTGCCGCACCCCCGCCAGAGTGCCGCCATCAAAATCCCCATTGCGAAACCGAGGCAGGATCTGCTGGTCGATAATCTGCTGGACTCGGCCGTCGGGGAGGATAGCGACCAGGCCCCTGCCCGTTTCGATTTCCACCCGCCGATCCCCTACCGAGATGAGAAACAAAACCCCGTTGTTTTGGCCTGCCTTGCCGATCCCCCAGTAGTTAAATAGCTGCGTGGTGAAGTCTTTTGGTGTTGCATATCCCTGAGTATTCGGCACGGTAACCACTGCCATCTCGGCACTGGTGCGCTGCTCAAGCTGAGTGATAAGACGGTTGAGCTCGTTTTCGGTGCTGCTGCTGAGGATGTTGGCGGTATCGGAAACCCACCCTCCATACTGACGGCGGGGGTTGGGCACTTGTTCAAGGGTAATGGCCCAAGCGGGCTGCGGCAGCAGGGATACAACTAGCAAAACTGCCGCCCAAACTTTCGGCATGGCTTACCTGGCTGAGCGCTGCCTAGGTTCTAGCACAGCTGTCTCGGCTAGACTGGCAGTCCTTTTCCCAGGGAGAGAGGGGAGTTAGGGAACGGTTGAGACAAGCCGCTTCTTGTTGCTAGTAATTGTTAACAGCAACCGGCCCTCAGTCCGGCCAAGGGAGCCAGGCTTCTTCTTGCCATTCCACTTCAAAGCACTCCCGGGCGGCCTGGAGAAAATGTTCGATCAAAGCAGGGATCCCTGGCGCCGTGGGGCAAATGTCGTAGATACCAATCACCTGCGAGCCGGGCAGATACCGTTCCCACAGCTCTAGATTGGGTTGCAATAGGAGGGATCCCTGTTGCAGGATCCCCCAAGGTTGCCACAGTTGGGCGTTGCCCATCAGCTTTTTGCCCTGCCAGCTCAAGTCAGCGCGGGTACGAGAGGCGAAGCAACTGGTCTTGTTGCGGTAGCCGGGATCTTGGTGGCCTTGGCCGCGAGCAAAAGCAGGCCCATCTATGGCAATACCCAGCTCCGCCAACCCCTGCACCCAAAAGCGGCAACAGAAGTCGTACACCCAGGCCCGCTGCAAACTGGGCAACCTGGCTTGCAAGTAAGAAAGGGGCAACACCAAGCTGTAGGTCAGCTCTGCTGCATCCTCAGCCGCCTGATGGAGCACCGCCCTTCCCCCCGTGGGTCGGCGCACAATCGGGATCCCTGGCAGGGGATCTGGCCAAACCTGGTGCCGTCCCAGCGAGAGGGTAAGCTGATCCCAGCCATAAAAGCGCAGGCAGGGGTGAGGGTCATGGCGCAGCCGCTGCAGAAGCCAGGCATCCTGCTCCATTTGCCGGGCCCCAGAGGCCACGCGGTAGGGGAGCCAGTATCCCTGGGATCCCATCCTGGCAAAGCCAGACCTTAAACTTTGGGGAACTCCGCCTGGAGGGGCTCATCATATTCATCGGCCAAGCTGGCCACAATGGTGATGGCCCGGGAAATTTCGCCCGCTGTGATCCCTTCCAAGGTGCGGTAGTGGTTCAGCACCACCTGGTTGTTCCAGATGCAAAAGCGCGCCTCTAGGGTGTCGCTCCAATTCTTCTCCAGGAGCTTCTGCATCAGCTTGGCCGGTTCTGCCACCGGCAGAGAGAGAACGGGAGACCATACCAAAAGAGTGTCTTCTGGGGATTCGCCGCTCAGATGGACGAACACTTCTGCCGTGCCGTAGGTGAATTTCCAGGTGTGTCCCTGCTCATGGTTTTCGTAGGCCGCATCCTCTTTGAGGCTGGAAACCACCGCCGAGACAACCTCAACGCAGCGAAGGGGCTCTGGAAAAACCTCTGGCGAAGGGTTAAAGGTGCTCATGAGCGGCTCACTGTAGACCATGGTCTTCCCCCTATTCCCTATCCAACCACCTCAACTATACCGCTATACCGCCTAAGACTCCGACCTATCCGGTCATCGCTTTGGGATCCTCAACTCAGGCGAGAATGAAACCGTTGGCAATGGTTCACTAAGTGGCCGGACAGGTGAGGGCAAGCGATCCCCCCGCCAACTGGAGAGAGAGCCTGTTCAAAAGTCTTTCGAAGAACCTGAGGGAAGCTCTATGGAATCTCCATCTCATCTCCCCCAGAAAGCCATTGGTATTCTTGGAGCCCTGCCCGAGGAAGTGGCCATGCTCACCGCAGAAATGGAAACCTGCTCCATCCATACCCATCTGGGGCGACAGTTCCACCAGGGATCCCTGGCGGGGCAACCGGTGGTGGTGGTACAAGGTGGGGTGGGCAAGGTGCGGGCGGCAACCACGGCGGCTCTGTTGGTGGCCCATTTCCCTTTGCAGGGGATCATTTTTACCGGTGTGGCCGGGGCCTTGGCCGATCACCTGCACATGGGAGATGTGGTGCTGGCCCATGCGGCGATTGAGCACGACTTTGGCACCGGACGACCCGAGGGCTTTGTCTTGGGGATCGACTTTATCCCAGAGCTGCGCCACCCACTGGCCGAGGCCGATAGCGCCCTCTACGACCTGATTGTGGCCCATCCCGAGCGGATCCCTCTCCACCCCCTACAAGGCCGGGATCCCGTCATTCATCAAGGCTTGGTGGCCACCGGCGATGTGTTTGTGGCCGACGCAGACCTACGCCGACAAATCCGAGAACGCACCGGCGCTTTGGTGGTGGAGATGGAAGGGGCAGCCGTGGTGCGAGTAGCGCAAGAAGCCGGGATCCCTTGTTTGCTGGTGCGCTCGGTTAGCGATGCAGGGGACGATACGGATTTCTTGAGCTTTTTTCAAACGGCGGCGCTCAACTCAGCCGCAGTTGTCCGCACCATCCTGCAAAGTCTGCCCCCGTCCTTGCCTTAGCCCGACTGTGGGGATCCGGGGATCCCCTTTCCCAAGGAAGAGTTGGGCTGGATCGCGTTGGCGTCAGCTAGAAATCGCAGGAGCCCCGCACTGTACCCGTAGGGTCAGTGCCGGGAGGAATGTGCTTTGATGAAGTACAATGAACTTATGAGCCAAGTCCTGACCATATCCTGTAAGCTCAAGGTGTCCCCGTCGCAAGCCGCCAAATTGGACGCGACGATGGAGGCTTTTGGCCAAGCCTTGAACTGGGTCAACCAGAACACGCCGGAGAAGATCGTCAACGCGGTCAAACTGCAATCCCTTTGCTACTACGAGATTCGAGCCCGGTTCGGCTTGTCCAGTAACTTGGCTCAACAGGTGTGCAGACGGGTGGCAGGCGCTCGCAAAGTGGCGAGACAGCGCAACCGTCCGGTTAAAGAGTTCAAGCGTAGGTTCGTTACCTACGACGCACGTATCTTTTCATTCCGCGAGAAAGACTGGACGGTGTCGCTGACCACGGTGGAAGGGAGAGAACGCTTTGAACTGGCCATTGGCAACTACCAGCGTGGGATGCTGGCTGGTTCCAACCCCAAATCTGCCACCCTGGTCAAGCGCAAAGATGGCTCCTACTACATCCAGATTTGCGTAGAGAAAAAACCACCCAAGCAACAAGATACCGACAAGGTGATCGGGGTGGACTTTGGAAGGACAGATATTGCCCATACGTCAGAGGGGGACAACTGGAATGGACAGCAGTTGAACAGAGTCCGAGACCACTACTCCCGGTTGAGGGCGGTACTCCAACGCAAAGCCAGTAAGGGCACCCGCAGTTCGCGGCGCAGATGCAGAGAACTGTTGCAACGGCTGTCTGGCAAGGAGAGACGCTTTCAGGCGTGGGTCAATCATCGCATCTCCAAAGCTATTGTCTCTAGGGCAAAAGCTACCAACAGCGCTATTGCCCTGGAAGACCTGACAGGGATCCGGGAAAGGGTCAATCAACAGCCACGCAGCAAAGCCGAGCGGCGTAGGACCAACAGTTGGGCGTTCTACCAACTACGTCAGTTTCTGGAATACAAGGCGAGGGTTGCAGGGGTTTCTCTGGTTCTTGTGCCGCCCGCCTACACGTCGCAGACCTGCCACAAGTGTTTGCACATCCATCCCGACCCTGCGCAATCCTACCGCAGTGGCAAGTCGTTCAAGTGTGGGCACTGTGGATGGGAAGGGGATGCGGATTTGAATGGTGCAAACGTAATTGCGCTCTTGGGGGCTGTCGTAAACCAGCCTAGAGGTCCGGGCTTGTTTTCTCTGGTAGAGCAGAACAGGCTCAGGGCTACTGAAAGCCCGCTCCGTACCGCTTAGCGGTCGGAGCCGGGTAGTTTACTTGTTCATCTCCCGCTCCAGCTTGGCCATCGAGATCTGGCTTTCCAGGCGGGAAATGCCTTCGCGAAGGGTTGCCACCTGTGCTTCAACTTCATCCAAAGATTTGCGAACCGCTTCTGCTGCGCTCATGTGCTGGTTGCGCCGAACCAAAGCCTCGCGGGCAAGGTCATCCTGGTTCTGTTGGCTGGCTTTCTCAGCCCTGACAAACCAATCTTCGGCCTTTTGCAAAATTTCGTCGTACCGCCGTTCCAGTTGCTTGCGACTGGCCAGGGTTGTGGTGAGGCTGCGCTGCAATTGTTTCAGATCCCGCTCCATCTGCCGGATGCTCACCCTCTGTCGGCTGGGCTTTCTCCACAGCACCTTGCTCAGACCCACCATCACCACCGCAGTAGCAATCCCCACACCCGCAGCCGCCGCCGGATTTTCACGAATCAAAGAACCATCCAAAACATTGACCCCCGCAAAGGCCGAGGTTTGCGTGGCCGTCTCCCGAAACTCCCAAGGCATCACCGGATTGCGTTGCTGCCAGAAGCCTAACCGCGCCGCTTGGGCCGCCTCTTGGGCTTCTAGGTAGCGTTGCCGATTGGCCCCGTGCAAAAAGCGCTCGTAAACCACCGCCTGACCCTGGCGCAACATCTCCAAATTCACCAAACCATCGGCGTTGTACACCTGGGCAATGTGAAGCCCTTCCGGTGTGACATAGAGGGTATCCACCTGCACCAGGGATCCCGTCGGGAGCAAGTTTTGCAGAGCCTCTTGGGATAGCCGCCCCCAGCGCCCTTGGGTCAGCTCCGGCGCATCCACATAGGCCAGACGGAAACGGGTTGGCCTGCCGTTCAAGTCCGCCCAGAAGGTATCCCCATCCACCACCGACCGCACCCGGGCCGTCCCGGAAGATTGTGCTGCCGCCGGAAGAACAAGCCAACTGCCCGAAAGGACAGCCACAGTCATCAGAAGGGAAGTTCTTGAGGTCATGGGGGTCACTCCTATTGTGCAGAACAAGAACAAAAGTTAAGAAATAATAAGATAGGGAAGTTTGGGGGAACAAACTGGAATCCCAGAGCGTCCTTGGGGATTGCCGTGAGGCTGGCTGCTGCTCTTCCCTGGCAAAGGCAACAGAGCCAGCTGCTCCCTACGTCGGAAAAGCGAACCTCTCCCACGAAAAGCTGCGGCTCTCGAAGAGTCGGCTCGTGGGGTCGGCTTAATTTGGGTTAGAGTTTAGCTCACCTTTTGGGGCAACGTCACAGCCCTAAGGCGCAATCTTTGTCCCCCGGACCAAATCACAGGCGCAAGCGATAGGGTTCTTCGTCGGGGAAGTCGGGCAGAGGAGGGGGCAGGATCTCGATCTCCCCCGTAGGCAGCGTTTGCAGCACGGTACCCAATTGGGCCAGTTGTTCCAGGACGTACAGGCGGGTATCCCGGTCGGTGGTGGAGTTAAACACGCTCAGCCAAACATCGAATTGGGAACGGCGGCTGAGGGGGCTGCGGGCAATGTTATCCCCCAACTGGCGAAATTCATCTCCAGGCAGGCCCACCTGCTCTCGCCAGGCAGCGGCTTGGTAGTAGTCATTGCGGCCCGCTTCCGCATCCCCCAGAAACATAAAGTTAAGTAGGGCGCGATCCACATAAAGTCGCCAGGCGTCAGGGTTGTTTTGGGGGTTGAACTGCTGCAAGCCGCGATCCAAAATCTCGACGGCTTTTTCCGGCTGGCCAGCCCGATAGGCCAACACCAAACTGGAGAGCCGGTAGCCCAAGAAGAAACGGGGATCCAGCCGCAGCATGTGATCGAAGTAGTCGTAGGCCAGGCCATAGCCAGTCAGGGTGCGAGCCGGTGCATCCCCGTAGTACTGGATCAGCTCCAGCCACAGCCAGGAAGCCCCCAAGTTGCGGTAGCCCAGCCACCCCAGCGTATTGGCCAGGGTGATGTTGCGGTTTTTGCGGGCCTCGGCATTTTCCAATTCTCCCAGATTGATCCGCTCCAGCATCGGCAACTGCAGCCGCACCACCAGGATCCCACACAGAAACGCCCCCCCAACGGCGGCCAGAGTGCCTGCCAGGGAGAAGCGAGAGCGGCGACGGGGCAGGGAAGCAGTAGCCATGGCAAGTTTTTTGCGGATCCCTGAGGCTGTCGCGACCAGGGCTACACTCAATCATAAATTGAACCGTTGAGCCTTTCCCCTGCCTATGGCCAGCTCTGCCCTCTCCGCTTCGGAACGAGCCTTGAGCCTTTACGAGGCTCTGCCCTACCCTAATGTGCCCCTCTCGCAGACGGCTCGCAATGCCTTGCCGGAGATGTTTAAGATGAGCTACACCACGGCTCAGTACCTGCGCACCCATACCATCGTCCCGCCAGAGGGCAAGGTGTTGTTGAATGCCGGCTGTGGCTCCGGCTGGGAAACGTTGATGATGGCTGAGGCCAATCCAGGGGCCCAGATCGTTGCCTGTGATCTGTCTCCGGCTTCGGTCAAGCTTACCGAGGAACGCCTGCGCCACCACGGCTTCGCAGATGCCGAATTTTATGTCCTCAATCTGCTGGAGCTGGATCGCCTGGGGATCCAATTCGATTTCATCAGCCTCAATGATGTTTTGTATTTGCTGGAGGATCCCACCGAGGGCCTGCGGGCGATGAAAAATGTCCTCAAGCCCGATGGCATCATCCGGGCCAATCTCCACAGCCGCTACCAACGGCAGGTGTTTTTCCGCCTGCAAGAGGGGTTGCAAAAGGTGGGGCAATTTGACGTTCCGCCAGCAGTAGGGGCCAAGAATGTGCGGGAGTTTATGGGATCCCTTCGGGAAGAAGTGGCCCAGGCGGTGCTCTGGAACCCGGCCAACTATGCCGAAGATGCGGCCATTATGAATAATTACCTACTCTCCAACGACAAGGGGTTCACGATCCCCGACCTGTTTCGCATGTTGCAGCAGGCGGGGTTGAGCTTTTTGAGCTTGGTGGATAGGCCCGACTGGTCGGTGGAGTCTTTGTTTAAAGAGGTGCCTGAGTTTGTGCGGCAGCGGTTGGCAACCCTCAGCATCATGGAGCGGCTGCACCTCTATGAGCTCATCCGACCTGTCCATCGCCTCATCGACTTTTGGGCGGAGCATGCCGGCTCTTCGCCGGTGCTGCCTTGGAGTGACGAAGATTGGCTGTCGGGATCCGTACAATTCAATCCCCTGTTGATGGACAACCCCCGCTTTCGCCAGGAGTACAGCAAAGCCCTGCAAGAGAAGCGGCCCTACGAAATGCAGTGGACAGGGGCTACCCACGGGCGGATCAGCATCCCTGCCGAGAACGTGAGCTGGTTGGCGCCATTGCTTCAAGGGCCAACGCCGGTTCGGGAGCTGATTCAACAGGCCGTCCAGTTGGGATCCCCAGATGAAGAACGAACAACCGCTGAGGTGCTGACCTTCCTAACCAACCTAGAAGACTTTCTTTTTTTGATGCTGCAATAGGCAGCTCCCCAAGTTCTGGCTGCCCATACCTGTCTGTTGTTTGTAACCTATGAGTCAGATGTCTGCCCGGTCGGGATCTTACTGGCGCGCAACCCTGACGCGGTGGTTCCCACAGCCTCTGGATCGCTGGGTGGCCGGGATCACCCTCTGCAACCTGGCCATCGGGGTGATCCTGGTGGTGTTGGGCAACCACACAGCTCCTTACGTGCGGGACTTTAACTGGCAACAGCAACGGGTGGGGGCGCAAGAAGTGCAGATGGTGCTCACCTTCAACCGCCCGATGGATCCCGTCAGTGTTGAAGAGCATTTGGAGATCCAGCCCCCTCTGCCAGGCCGAATGCGCAAGCTGGGTCGCCGCTTTTTTTGGACGCTGACAGAACCAGCCCCTTACGGCCAGACCTACCGGGTGCGCCTGCAGGCAGCCGTGGATGAACGGGGCCAGCCCATGGCCCAGCCCTTTGAGGGGGAATTCCGCACACCGGATCGGCAGTTGCTGGGGATCAGCACCGAACCTGCCCAGCGAGGGCGAATGTTTCTGTTCAACCTGGAGACGGGAGCCGCTACTCTGCTGACTCCAGCTGGGGTCAAGGTAACCCAAATGCAGCCCAGTGCTGATGGCCGCTTCGTGTACTATTTCGCCACGGCCACCAACCCACAGCACCAGGATCTGTACCGGCTGGATCTGGAGGATCTGTCTTCGCGGTTGCTGCTGGATCATCAGGGTTACCAAAACCTGCGCTTCCAAGTCTCGCCGACGGGGGAACTGGTGGTGGCAGAGCGGATCCCGCTGCAACGGGATCCCATGGCTGCCGTCCAGACGGAGCTGTGGATCCAGAAAACGAGCCGGGATCCCTTTGAACGTCTAGAGCTGGATACGGCGGTGGGGGGAGACTTTTTCATCAGCCCTGATGAGAGCAGCCTGCTCATCTCGCAGGGACAGGGGGTGGGGATCGTACCCTTGCATCCACGGGCGGCAGCGGAGAGCTTTCTAGCCCAGTTCGGCCAAACCTTAGCCATCCGCCCCGATGGGGCTTTCGGGGCTTTGCTGCGCTTCAATCCCGACTACACCCGCAGCCTCTCCATCGTCAGCAATACCGGCAACAGCGAGGAGATTTTGAGAACCCAGGGATCCATCCTGAAAGGGGCTTTTTCCCCTCGGGCGCCCATCTTCTACGCCTTGGTCAGTGAGGTCTCTCACGTTAGCGGTGCGGAGCATGATTCTGTTGGCGAGGTCGCGATGGACTTCCCCAGCTACACCGAGTCGCCCCGCCTGCTGGCGATAACGCTCGGCACTGAAGCAGGCAACGTCGTAGAGGTAGCTCGAGCCGACTATCCCGTCGATCTGGACTTCAGCATTTCCCCGGATGGACGCATGCTGGCCTACACGCTCTTGGAACCCTTCCCGGGAGTGCCGGATGATCCCTTGGCTCCCCTTAGCCGTAGCGGGCAAGCCATCATGGCCTCGCAAGTGTGGTTGGTGGATTTGCAGGACGGGCTGCCCATTCCTGATGGACAAAGTGGTTCGCACCGCTGGCGGGAACGCCGCCTACCGCTGGGCAGCAGCACGCTGGCTTGGATCCCCTAGAGCGGGAAAGCCACTTGGGGAGCAAACCTGCCTAGAATCAAAACAGGGTGTGCGAGGAGAGGTGATATGCGGGTCATTGACGAACAGGGGCGGCTTTTGGGAAAAGTCAGCCTCTTGGATCTGGGAGCCCTGGCAATTGTGGTGGTGGCCATTGTTGCCGTCTTGTTTTTTCCGGGTCGGCAGGCGGGCAGTGTAGTCCAGGTGGGAGGTGGCCCCACGCTGCCGGTGGAAGTGGACATGATTGTGCGCGGGGTCAGCAGCCGCTCTATGGAACCTTTTCAGGCGGGGCAGAAGGCTGACCTGATCATCCGCAACCAGCCCTACGGCCAGGTGGAGGTGGTGCGAGTGGAAAATGTCAGCCGCACGGTGCCAGTGGTTTTCCCCGATGGGCGGGTGCAGAACTTGCCCGATCCCGAAGCCTATCGCCTCGATCTGGTGTTTACCTTGCGAGGGCGCGGCCAGCGGACGGAGAATGGCATCGTCCTGGGCAACAATCGCGTCAAAATCGGTGTTCCCCTAGAGCTAGAGACCTTTGGCTACAACTTGCGCGGCACCGTGATGGACGTGCGGATGCCGCAATCGTAGAGGATGTCAACCCCAATGCAGCTACAGGAGATTGCCCAAAAGTTGGGATGTGCCTACGAGGGGGATCCCACCCTGGAAATTCACAGCGTGGCCAGCCTGGCGGAGGCTCGCCCAGGGGAGCTGAGCTTTCTCAGCGAGGCCCGCTACCTACCTCTCTTGGAGCAAACCCAGGCCAGCGCCGTCATCGTGGAGGAAGGGCTGGCTTTGCCCTGTTCCATTGCCTGCTTGCGGGGCAGGGATCCCCGTCTGCTCTTTGCCCAGGCCATTGAGCTGTTCTACCAACCCTACCGCCTGCCCGTTGGCATCCACCCCACCGCTGTGATCGATCCCAGCGTCGAGCTGGGGGAGGGGGTGGCCATCGGGCCGCACGCAGTGGTGATGGAGGGAGTGAAAATTGGCGACCACACCCAAATTCACCCCAATGTCACCATCTATCCCCACGTGCGGATTGGATCCCGGTGTCAGCTTTTCGCCAACTGCGTTATTCACGAGCGCACGGAGATTGGGGATGATTGCCTCATCCACAGCGGCGCTGTCATTGGCGACGACGGCTTTGGCCACATTCCTCTGGCAGATGGCTCCTGGCGGCGCATGCTGCAGGCGGGCCGAGTGGTGCTGGAAGACAACGTGGAGGTAGGCAGCAACACCACCATCGACCGGGCCGCCGTTGGCGAGACCCGTATTGGCCGCGGCACCAAGATCGACAACCTGGTGCAAATTGGCCACGGCGTGCGCACCGGATCCCACTGCCTGATCGTGGCTCAGGTGGGCATTGCCGGCAGCACCCAGTTGGGCCACCATGTCATTTTGGCCGGGCAATGTGGCTTGGCCGGGCATCTTCACATCGGCGATGGCGTGCGTGTGGCCGCCCAAACAGGCGTCACCAGCGATATCCCTGCTGGTCAAACGGTGGCAGGCTACCCCCATCAACCCATTTCCGAATGGCGCAAGAGCATGGCCGTCCAGCGGCACTTGCCTGAGCTGCAACGTACCTTGCGCAAGCTGGAAGCCCGTGTGGCCAAGCTAGAACAGAGCAGGGAATCATGAGAGACGGCAAAAGATGCGGATCCCCATAAGTCCCCCGCCTTGTCCTGTTGGCCCTAGCCGTGCTTCAGCAACGACCGCAAAGTGTTCAGGTACTCGTTGATGTTGCGCCGGTTGCCGCCGAAATCATACTCCCCAACACGGCCTTCGGAAGTAATGTGTAGACGAGTATGGCCAGGATCCCCTTCTATTGGCGACAGCGAAACCGTTAGATCGTCCACGAACTTAAAAAAGTTGGTGCGGGAGATCCCCTTCACTTCCATCGCCTCAGCATCCACAGAGACCAGTTCCCCCCGCTTCCAAACTTGAAAGGCTTGCTCAGCCGCTTTTAACACCTGGTCTGGGCTAGCTGCAATCACAACTTCCTGTTGGGCGCGATTGTAGGGGGATCCACCCAGGGTGGCCGCTTGTAAGGTGGGGATCCCGCTTGCCAAGCCGAAAAGCAGCACCGCTATCACCACCAAAAGTTTCCAGAAAGACATGCGGACAAAAGGAGAAGTTTACATCTCTTATTATGCCTTTCAGTTAGTAGAACGCTCCTGTTATCACCCTGTCAGCCTGAAGCAGAGCACCTGCCGGCGGTTCTATCGATGGGTTAGCCTACAGCTAATTCACTTGCCCCGAGTGCAAAAATGCTGGCCCAAGAAAAACTCCAAGAGAAAGCCGAGGAAAAGATTACTCCCCTCACCCGCCAGCAACTGGCGGAGCTCATGCCCTCGGCCCAGGGGCTGCTCAGCGATGAACCCGAAATGGAACACTCCCTGCATGCCCTGCAGCTTTTGATTCTGGTCAGCTGCCTCGCCCGCCTCTGGCAAGACCGCAACGACTACTTCCTCGCCTGGAACCTCACCGTCTACTACAGCCGAGAGCAACTCAAAAATAAAGACTTCCGCGGGCCAGATCTGTTTTTGGTCAAAGGGGTAGAAAACCGCCCCCGCCCTTCTTGGGTGGTGTGGGAAGAAGGTGGCAAATACCCGGACTTGATCATCGAGCTGCTTTCGGAATCGACTGCCAAAGTGGATCGGGGTGAGAAGCGGGAGCTTTACGAAAGGATTTTCAGGACACCGGAGTACTTTTACTATTCTCCGGAGACGCAGGAGTTTATGGGTTTGCGACTGAGGGGGGAGAAGTACGAGGAGATTGAGCCAACGGAGCAGGGCTGGCGCTGGAGCGAGATGCTGGAGCTGTATCTGGGGATCCATAACCAACAACTGCGCTACTTTTTCCCCAATGGGGAGCTGGTGCCTACTCCTGAAGAAGCTGAGAGAATCGAGCGCCAACGTTCTGAGCAAGAGCGACAGCGAGCAGAGCGCCTGGCCCAGAAGCTGCGGGAGCTGGGGGTGGATCCCGATACCTTGTAAGGGTAAAGAGAGGAGAACTGGCAATGAGTGACATACTCCCGACCCCGACTGCTGGCAGTACGGAGCGGGCTTCTCGCTTCATCGGGGAGCCTACGCAAGAACCCTCCACGAGCAGACACGGAATGTCCTACCGCGTAGTTGCACCAGATTCCGGCAAAAGCCGTTTTGTGCAACTACTCCTATCATACACCATGTGCGGGTATCTGTATCCCGGCACTGACCCTACGGGTACAGTGCGGGGCCTTAGCTACCCCCACACCCCCATAAGCTAACCCAAACCCAATTACTGAGGTGCTGGATCCGGTTTATCTACCCGAGTTGCCCCCCACCCAAGACGAGCTCCCCTACGACGACAGCGAACCTATGGAAAGCTGGCGGCACAGGTGCCAGATGGACTTGCTCATCTCCACTACCCAAACCTGGCTGCAGCAGCGCCCTGATGGCTTTGTCGGTGGCAATATGTTTCTCTACTACAGCTTGGAGCAGACCAGCGGCCGCAATTTCAAAGGGCCGGATTATTTTGTGGTGTTGGGCGTGCCTAAAGGCGAGCGCAAAAGCTGGGTGATTTGGGAGCAGGGCAAAGGGCCGGACGTGGTGATTGAGCTTCTTTCTCCCAGCACTGCCCAGGAGGATAAAACAAGCAAAAAGCAACTTTATGAGCAGATTATCCGGGTGCCGGAGTACTTTTGGTTTGACCCGTTTGATCCAGAAGACTGGGCGGGGTTTCGGCTAAGGGGCGGCCGCTATGAGCCAATTCAAGAGGATGCCGAGGGTTGCTTGCCGAGCGAGGTTTTGGGATTGTACCTAGTGAAGTGGGAGGGCAGGTTTCGGGACATCGAGGCCACCTGGATTCGCTGGGCCACTGCTGCTGGGGAACTGGTACCCACCGAGGCCGAACTGGAGCGGCAAAGGGCTGAGCAGGCCGAACAACGGGCAGGGCGCCTGGCCCGGAAGCTACGAGAGCTAGGGGTAGATCCAGACGCCCTGTAGACAGCCAAGTAACTCAAGACAACAGATGGATCCCTAGGAGGCCAACAGCAACACAGGTAGCTTTTGAATAGCAGGCCGTAATCCCTTGGGAAAGCGCTCCCGCTTCAAGGGATAGCGATAGTTGAGTTGGGGAATCAGCCTCTCCCATTGATAGGGGTTCAAGCCAGCTACCACTGAACAGAACGGCTCTCTACCGAGCTCTAACCCCTCTTCCATGAGCCTGAGAGCTATGTTGCCTGCAGCTATCTCCAGAGTTTGATTGGCCAGTTGCGGATCCGGATCCCCTAGGAAGATCAGAGCATAGTCTTCTGGCTGAGGACTGCGCAGAATTGGCTCCAGCAAGCCCTCCAGTTCTTGGATAAGCTGCTCTGTCTCCATTTCCCAGTAGGGGAAAAGGCCCACGTTGATCTTGCTCAGGCGGATCCCTTGTGGTTTTGAGGTTTCTGTTATGCTATCTCTAACTCTAATCACTACCAGGTTTTCTGAAGGACTCAGCCAAACCCCTGTGTAATCGACGCTATGCAACCTGAAAAAGGCTCCGATTTCCTGCTCGAAGTCATGAACAGCTTTCCAACATCCTTGCCAGTGTCCGTAATCATCGATTTGGATGAATCCTTGGGAATGAACCTGATCATAGAAATGATGAAAAATATCCATCGTTGATTGATACCAGTCAGCATCTGCATGCAGCAGAGCAATCTCACCCACTTGCTCTCGATAGGTAGGCAAGGTGTCAGCAAACAGCCCTGGCACGGGGACAATGAGATCCCAAACTCCCAGTTCCTTGGCAACCACCTCTAAGTTCTCCGAAATGGGTGCTGCTAAGGCACCGGATCCAAAACCCGTATCGTTGGCAGCAACTCCTCGATAATCTCGATCCACCTCTGTTGGATCAGGCATACCTGAGAAGGTATCGAAAGCATATAGCCTGCGAGGTCGACGGCTGTAGTTCTTAATCACCCAGGCCAGCAAAGCTGAGCTTCCACCCCTGCAAACACCACATTCTACAAAGTTCCCAGGAATGTCTTCTTCACAAACCTGCTTAGCCAGTGAATAAAGGCTCCAAAGACGCTCAAAGCCCAGCAAGGTAAAAGATTTAACTTTCTCTAGCACCCTAGACAACTCAAGGTTACAGACCGGATAGTCCTTGAGGTGCTCTGGCAATGTCCAATTCACAGCAGGGTCTGGAATATGCTCAACGGGCTTGACATTGCCTCGCCAGGCCACTCCCATAATTTGCATGGTCTGGTAAATCATCGTGTTCCAGCCCCTGTCTCTCAAGTAATTCAAACCTTCAGCCACATCCGGCGAGGCTAGATTATGAAACAGAATCAAGGCATCCTCAGCAGCATAGCGCTCTGCCACTTGAGCATCCTGCAAGGGGGCTGGTGAGGTGTGGTCTCCATCGATGAAAATCAGAGACCAGCGACAATCCTCTTGCTGGGCAATCTCCTCCACCTTCCCTGGGCTATAGCCAGGGTAGAGATTGACATTAGAGCGAACTCCAGCCGAGCGAAGAGATTGATCCGCACTTCCATAAATCTGGGGATCGGCCAGAGCAGGATCTACCACATCGAGAATAACTCCTCCTGCCGCCAGGTGCGCAGTTGACCAACCTAGCCAACAGCCGATCTCTAGGGCGTTTTTTCCTTGTAGCTTAAGGGCAGTATTGTACAGAATATGAGCCTCGTCTCGACTAACAAAGCCGATAATAGGTTGACGCAAGTCCGCAGTCCAAAGGTGAGGAACTTCTTTCCGTAGATAAGGCCAGGGATGAGGCCCTGGATCGATAGCAGTCATTAGAGGGAAGCTGTAGTCGAGATATATTTTCTTTTGATTAGCTGATACATAGTCATACCTTCTGATTGGAGAAGAATGGCTTCTAGGATACCAAAGACTGGCTTCAACTTTGAAGCCATCAGTAGTATGAGCTACATGAGTTTTTCTATCCTTAGCTTTATAGGTAATGTGTAGAATCCCTAAAGGGATGTAAGGCTTCCAAGGCTCAACCCAGAGCTTTCTTTTTGGATCCCATAGAGGTAGTTTACTATGAACTGTCCAGTTACAAAACAATGGTAAAATTTCAACGTTATCTATCCCTAAGTCATTATGAATAGCCACGTTTAGAGAATACTGATCTGGAATTGCTGGAATTGAGGGTAGATCGAGGCTCTTAGAGAGAGCTTGGCTCAGTCTGTTTTTCCATGCTACCCAGTGAATACCGGAATTACTTCCAGAGAATACACCATCATTTAGAATTGGTCTTATGTATAGGTGGTTATATACATCTCCAAAGTACTTGATGTATCCCGAGAGGTGAAAAGCTTGATGCGAAAATGGATAGGGATCGAAGAGAGTATTTAGCAACTCAGGAACAACTGCAAGGTTTTTGTATCTTGCTCCCAGGGTAAGAAGCTCAATTGCAGACCAGTGTTGCACCCAAGCATCTGCATCAATCCAAATATAAACTTCATAGCCTGGAAAGTATTCAGGAAGGAAAGGCCTACAAACTAGTGCCTTGAGATACTTGGGTTGTCTATCAATGTCGGGAATATCATAGCCCCAATCTGGCTCAACAATGTGGTCAACGTACTGACCTATCCATTGCAACTGCTCCGGTGTACAGCCTACATCCAAGAATCCAATATCTACAGAGTGCCCCTGAGGTTTCTCTCGAATAGAGAGAATGGTCCCCTGAACCAATTCAAAAAACTTGCTGTCAGCGGCCGTAACGATAATGGTTGAGTTCATAACCTTAAGTCTCTCCTCCAAGGCTTGAATTGTTGTCGACAAAGCAAGCCCTGCTTAGATAGCAAAGGACTCCTCTTTGGCCTGCTACAATTTCTCCCTGCCAGAGGAGATGGGTAGGATCCAGCATCTGGTCAATCCGCTTGCGGTCTTGCTCAGAAGTAAACTCCACGTAAATCACCTTGATGTCCCTAAGCTGCGGCTGCAGGTTAGCCAATACCTCCACCTCATCCCCACCCGTAGCCACCCTGAGCACATCGATGGGCTCCAAACCCAGCTCCCTCAGAGCTGTCCTTGCCCCCCGGAGAGGGAGCACCTGTTCTACTCCCCACTCTGTCTCGATGTCTTCTGGCCAGAGGCGACGAGTCCTGCAGCTATCCTGCCCTGCCAAGCCCACTGAGTGCACAAAGCAGTTGCCCAAACCAAGAGCATTCTGCTGCAGCAGGTGCAAAGCCAAGGGATCCACCTCAAAGCAGTGGATGACTGCTTCAGGGCAGAAACCCCGAAAACAAACGCTCGCAAGGCCTACTCCAGCTCCAATGTCAGTAATCGTCTTTACCTTAAGGACGAACAGAGGAAAGCTAAGGTAGACTCTTCCGTAAAAAACTGTATCTTTGTAAAGCTTTACCGAAAACTTAAGTCCGTTTACAGCCAACTCAGGCATTGGAGTTTCCATCAACTTGCCAGCGTTAGCAAACAAAAGCTGGCCATCTTCTGCCAGGACAAAGGCGAAGTTGGCCTTTAGTGGCTGCCCCAGCCGCTGCAAGTCTCCCACCGTGCACACCACCGCATCAAAGCTGGGCCAACTGCTCGGCTCCCCTCTCACCTCATGAACTCGCTCGGGCACTCCCTTCTGCTGCAGCAGACCACAGGGATCCCCAAACCCCTCTTCCACATACAGCTCCAGCCGCGGCAAGTCCAGCAAGTCCGCAGCTATCACCCCAGGACAGCCTCGGCCAACAAATACCCTCAGTCGCTCCTGCACGCGATGCAGCTCTTGAATGGGCTCGTAGATTCCTAGTCGTGTGTCTATCCAGGCAGAGCTGGCCGTGCTGACAAAGTAGCGCACATCAGAGCGGGGCGAGTAACGAAAGGGCTCCGGCAGCTCTCCCCCAAACACCCAGTCCAGCAGGTTCTGAATGCGGTGGCGGGGATGCCAGTGTTGGTCGAAAGTGTGATAAGCGCGGCGGGCAATTTGAATGGCCTCCTGGGGATGGTCTAGGTAGTAGCGGATTTTCTCCAGGAGTTGGGCTTCGGAGTTGTAGGTGTCGCAGTAGGTGCCGGGCGCCAAAAGTTCGTCCAATCCTGAGGCGAAGGAGAGCTGGTCAGTAAGCAGAAAGCCCCCTGCAGAAATCACTTCCAGGTTCCTTAAGTTCAGATCCCCATTTTGGCTGCAGTTAAAGGAAATCAGAGAATGGGCAAACCATTTGGCTGCCTCTTGGCGGTTGGCTGTTTTGGTGAGGATGGGCAAATCTGCATTCTTTATGGCTTGAACCAGCCGGCAACGCCTGGGATGGCGGGATCCCTGTTGGCCGATAAAGACCACTTGATTTTCTCGAGTTTCCACCCAATCGTGGGTAACAGTGCGCATGGAGATAAGAGGCAACCAGGCAAGATTCTCAGCGCCTGCTGCGGCAAACCAGTGCAAATGCTGGAAGTTATAGGCAGTAGCGACGTAATCAAAGCCTTCAGTAGCCCAGTAGGCCAAGAGATGGTTGATGGGAAACTCCCAGTGGTGGGTGTCTCCAGCCAGTAAAACAGTTGGACAGCCAAACTTTTTGGTATTAAGAGGATTGCTGTAGTCGAAGCTCGAAGTCCAAACAACAACTAGGTCAAACTCCTTATTTGTAATTTGCTCAGACTGCTGCACAAAGTCATAGAGGTCATAGTCTTCCTCTGGGCACTCCACCAATTCTTTAGAGAGATTGACAAAGTTTAGTCCAAAGCCCTTGGCTCTCCTCTTGGGGCAAAGACTGACCTGCCGATCTGAAAGCTGCGGGGGCGGGATATAGTCTGGCGGAGTTGGCCAATTGAGGAGAATTCGCGGAGCATTGGCCTTGATGTCTTGCATTTCTCGACTCCCCAAGTTGAGCGGCAGGTTCTTCTAGCTCCTACAGGCTACTAGGATTGGACACAACAACAAGGGATCTCTGTTGCCCTGGAAAACGATAAGCCGAGCATAGGTTATAAGCAACCCCATGGATCCCTGTCTGCAAGAGCCGAATCCAGTTTACCTGCCTGGATGGCCCCTACCCAAGACGAGCTCTCCTACGACAATGGCATACCCATGGAAAGCTGGCGGCACACGTGCCAGATGGACTTGCTCATCTCCACCACCCATGCCGAGCGAGGTTTTGAGGCTGTACCCAGCGAAGTGGGAGGGTAGGAGGCCACCTGGATTCTGTGGGCCACTGCCGCTGGGGAACTGATGCCTGCCAAGGCTGAACTGGAGCAGCAAAGGGCTGAGCGCCTGGCCTAAAAGTTGTGAGAACTGGGGGTGGATCCGGGTACATTAAGCTAGAGCAGACGTCAGGGATCCCTCCCCATGGATTGCCAAGACCTTGCTCAGGATCTTCTCCTAGAACTGGAGCAAGCTCAGAGTCTCACCCAGCTCTTAGATTGGGCTTTAGCCTGCCTTCCTAGCCAGCAAATCTTCTGCCAGATTGGCTGGGAAGAGTCCGCAGCTGTTTTGCAGGCAATGCTTCGCTATCCTGAAAAGTTAGCAGTGATTCTACGGAATCCCCTACAGAGCTCATCCGAAAAGTCAATCAGCACAGAAGATATCCAAACCCAAATTTCTCAGTTGGGATTAGAAGAACGGGTTCTACTCCTAGAAGGCCCCATTCCTGCCCTTTTGGCAGATCTCGGTCAATGTTTCCCAGAGACCCAGATTGGCGTTTGTTTCTGGACTGAACTCACGGACTACCGTACCTGTCTGCTTCAGTCTTTGCTACTGCGGGATTACTTGGCCGACTCAGCCCTATACTTGGTCAACCATTGCCGCTACGGAGCCATAGCCCAAGCCAACCTAGATTTGATGGGGATAGATCCCAGTTTTCATCTGCAGAAGGTTTTGCCCAATCTAGGCCAAGGGATCCATCTCCTCACTTGGGATCCCCAGCACAAAGGGTTAACCGAGCAGGATCTCGCTCACATCCAAGCAATTGGCCCTGGATCACTGCTGGCAGCTAACCCGGTATTCCTGACTTTTACCCAGCCGGATCCCTCAGAACCCAACCGGTTTTACCCCTGTAAATACATCAAGCTGGATAACTTCCTGCCTCAAGAGCTCAACCAAGCCATTCTCCAACATGCCATTACCCACCAAGACAAGTTTATCCCTTCCAAGAGCTACAGCAAGAGCAACACCGAGGCAGAGTCACTAAAATTTCGCCGCTCCCTGAGGCTGGACTTCGCTTACTTTCAGGAGCATGGATCCCTGCTGCGAGAAAAAATTGCGGCTGTTGCTCCCCAGATTTTTGCTGAGCTAGACATTGAGAACTTTGACATTCAAATCTTTGAGATGGAGATGATTGCCAGCCATGATGGCTGCTTCTTTACCGCCCACACCGATAACTCCTACCCACAAACTGCCTTCCGCCAGGTGAGCTGCGTATATTACTTTCACAAAGAGCCAAAGCCTTATCGAGGAGGTGAGCTGCGCATCTACGATACCCAAAGGCAAAAACCTCATCCACCAATCCTGCACGGGGCATACGATGAGGTAACCCCTACAAATAACAGCATCGTCTTCTTCTCCAGCAGTTGCCTACATGAAATCCTGCCGGTATTTAGCCCTAGCCAAGCCTTTGCCGATAGCCGCTTCACTATCAATACTTGGCTAGGAGCCAAGCAATTCACCTAAAGGCTTGCAGCTCCACCATGGCCAGAGTTTGCATAATTACCACTGTTCGGGATCCAGGCGTGTGCTTGGAGTCGTTCATTCGCTATCACCTTGCCCTTGGAATTGCCCATATTTATATCTTCTTTGACGATCCAGAGGATCCCGCTATTCAGGTGGCACTTCAGTTTTCCGATGTAACGGCTATTCCCAACGATGAAGCTTTGCAAGTCCAACAAGCATTGGGGAATGTTCTCTACCCAAAATATGGCCCTCATGTTGGCTATGAGGTCATGGCTCGTCAGATCCTTAACGTAGAAACGGCTATACAACTTGCCCTGGATCAGGGCATGGACTGGATTCTTCATATTGATGGAGATGAGCTTTTTTATCCTGGCCAGATGATGGCTTTGGATTGGTTTGATCAAGTAAGCGACGATATATTCCAGGTTACGTTCCTAAACCACGAAGCAGCTCCTGAAGTATTTGAAGTCGAGGACTATTTTCGCGATGTCACTCTATTTAAGAAAAACCCTGCTGCCTTAGAGCCAGGACTCCGTACTGAGTTTCAGAGAGTTTCCGGCAAGAGTCAATACTTTTTAGCTTATCAAAATGGAAAGTCAGCAGCTCGGATCCATCCCACTCTCTTACCCAATAGCGTACATAGCTTTGATATTCCAGAATGTCATACCTTGGTAACATCATTCCCCTCTATTTTACACTACTTAAACTGCGGCTTTCAAAACTACTATAAAAAGTATGCTCAACTGGGAAACTTTCCCGACTACTGGTGGCGCTCAAAGTCTAATCCTATTCGGGTTCCCTTTCACTTGGCCTCACGGGACGCTTATTGCTCAGGAGATAGAACTTGCATGGCAGCTCTTTATCAAGAGTTCATACTTTACAGCAGTCCTGAAACCAACCAGAACCTCATCGAAAAGGGTATTCTTACTCGCATCTCCTACCCATCACAGTTACTGTCCTCGCTCTAGTTCACTGGTTTAGCCTAGAGCCCTTGCCTACTCTTGAGGGAGACTGGAGCAACTGAAATAAAAAAGCTCCCCACAGGGAGCCACGGAGTACATAAAGTAGAGATAGAAACTAGTCAAAGACGTTGCAGCTCTTACCAACAAAGGTAGCCGCAGTAGCCACAGCTGTCTCCTGTGATCCCAGCCCAATGGTGCACTGAATAGGTTGACCAGAAGCGTTAACGTAGCGGCTTGCACCCGTGACAGCAGTGGTGTCCCAGCGCATCCCCTGAGGCGCAGTAGAAGAAGTAACGGTGGCCACTGGTGTCTGGTAGTTGGGAGCGCTCCACGGGTCATTCATAAACTTATCGCCCCTAGCGCCGCAGGAATCAGCCCCACTAGTGGTAGGACATCCGAACTGAATTCTGGTGTAGGTGTTCGGGTACACGCCAACATCTAGGCGATAGACTTCAGAACCACGACCCACTGCCGTGAGAGCTGCTTGAGCTTCAGCAGTGCGGGAGCGGCGCACTTGGTTTAAGAACTGCGGGATTGCCACTGCAGACAGCACACCCACAATTACAATCACCACCAACAGCTCAATCAGGGTGAAGCCCTTGGCTTTGGAGAGAATTTGCTGAGCCAGTTTGGCCCGCAACAGAGACTGACGAGACTTTGCGCTCATGAGTACCAGATCCTTTAGCAAACTAGAGAGTTAACTGTGCAGCTCACCTGCTAGTGCTAACTTACCCCGCTCAAGGGCGATTCATAACAGCCTGCTCCCTGGCGCAATTGCGGATTTTTGCCAGATGAGCCTGACACAGGTCAGTGGTTTAGCTGAGCCGGCCTCAGCATGGCAGACTAAGACTAGCACTCTTCCTTCAACCTATGAACCCTACGCTGCAAGCCCGGATCCTGGAAGCCAAGCAACTGTTTCAGCAGTCTCCCGATACCTTTGCGGAGTGGTTGGTGGCTTTTTACCGAGAGCAAGGCGCAAAGGATTGGCAGGAGTTCCTGTGGGGTTTCTTTGATCTCTCCCCATCTTCATTGGCCAATGAGCCAGCCTTCCCCTCTGAGCCAGAGGCAATTACCCTATCGGCGCTGGAGCAGGCCTTGGCTGCTGGCCAGCTGAGCCTTGCTTACCAGCTCTACACGCCTCTGGTGAGGGCAGGGATCCTGTCCCAGGAGAAAGTCTTGGATTTGTTGCTATCCCTCGCAGGCCGTCTAGAAAATAGCCCCACGCAGGATCCACAGCAGCGTCTCCAGGTTTGTCTGAAGCTGCGGGAGATGGCCTTTGAGCTGGATCCAAGCCGGCGGGACAACACCCAAGTTTTGCTGATGCGGGCCCTGCAAGCTCAGGATGAGCTGGCAGTTGGCTTTTATGGGCAAGCCCTACTGGAGAGCCTAGGCGGCGAGAAGAGCCTCGATATTACTCAGGAGCCACTCCTTACTGAATTGCTCGCGCGGCTATGGGACGATGGCTACCTGAGCTTGTTTTTTGAGGTGGCCACAGCTTTACAAGCTCGTCTTTTGGAGGACCAGAAATCCGGATTTGCTGCTTTGCTGGCCCAGCTAGCCAATGCGGTGGATCCCGAGCAGGCGAAGCGCTATGAAGGTTTGTGGACGATAGAGGACTTAATCGGTGACTTTTTTCAGAGGGCAGCCCGCGCCTTCTTCCAGAACTCTACCAGTGATGGCTATTCCATTTTAGGAGAAGCTCTCATCACGGCGGCCGAGAGCTCACAGGTGCAAGAGAACTTTACTCTTCGTCTATCCCTTCTATCAGAATCGCTGGAAAAGTTGATCCATGCTGCCCAGCCAGAACGGATAAACCTTGTTATCCAGAAAATTATAGACTTAATTTTATCGAGGGAAGCCGACTTAGGATCACTAAGAATTAACGATGAAAATCTACTCGAGAGTCTAACGATTGCTAAAGCCATTCTGTTTCGAGTTTGCTTTTGTTGGAGTTATCTAACTGACGATCGCTCTCTGATTCGTCATTACCAACAAATTGGTGGTAGAATCTTTAACGACTGCCTAAGCTTAATGGCTTCTCAGCGAGACTTTCTTTGGTCGGAATATTGGCAGAAGAATCAGCAAGACTACTGCGGATCTGGCAGAACTAAGCGAAAGCTGAGGGTAGGCTTTCTGGGTAACTGCTTTCAGCGACATTCGGTTGGCTTTCTCAGTGAGGCTACTCTCAGGAACCTATCTCGCGATCTTCTGGACGTTGTCTACTACTACTACCAGGGGTGGAAAAATGAAGATATGGCCAGTCATGACAATATGTATCAAAAGTTTCGCTCTCACGAAAATCTCCATTTTCGCTTTTTTCCAGGAGAAACCAAGCCGCCTCAAGTAGCTGCTCAAGCGCGTGAGGATCGCATCGATATCATGGTTTTTATGGACTCCCTTACCAGTCACGATGCCAGCATCGTAGCAGCTTTGCGGGCCGCTCCTATCCAAATTGGTTGGCTTGGCGGAGATGCTGTCGGTTTGCCAGAATTTGATTACTTTTTCGCCGATCCCTATATCCTTCCTGAAGACGCCCAAGCCGATTACCATGAAAAAATTATCCGCCTGCCTAGCTACTGTGCTGTTGAGTATCTGGACATTACTCCTGCAGATGAGGTGAATTTCAAAAACAAGCTGAGAATAGGCCCGCAAGATATTGTTTTCCTAACTGCGGCCAGTGCTTACAAGCGTACCCCCGAATGTATTGATGCCCATCTGCAAATCCTGAAAGCTGTTCCCAAGGGGATCTTGATCGTCAAAGGCTCGGGGGAAATTGCCACGGTTATCAGGCGTTACCAGGAAAGAGCTAAGGAATTGGATGTTTTGGATCGCGTCCGTTTTCTATCTCAAGCAAGCAGCGTGGAAGAGCACCGGGGCCAACTAGCTTTGGTGGATCTTGTTCTCGATACCTTTCCCTACACAGGCGCAACCCACACTATGGAAGCCCTCTACATGGGCGTGCCAGTTCTCACCTTGGTAGGTCGCCATTACTATGGTCGAATGAGCTATAGCTTACTTAGGAATATAGGTCTTGATGACTGTATTACCTGGTCAGTTGAAGAATTTATTGAGCGAGGAATCCAGCTGGCTAACAATCCAGAGCGACTGGCCAAGGCCAAACAGACTATTCGAGAGTCCTACAGTAAGTCGATCATCTGGGATCCAAAACGTTTGGCTATGGCTATTGAAAAAACCTATTTTGATCTGGCTCATAAACATCAGATTATCGACCAGGTTCCTCCTCTAGACGGGGGTGAACCTAGACTCCAGGTCAGTCAGCGTATCCGCCTTCATATAGGGGGAAAAGATCCCCATCCAGACTGGAAGATCCTAGACATCCAACCAAGAGAGTACGTGGATTACGTTGGCAACGCTATGGATCTCAGTCAATTTGAAGACAACTCCGTAGAAGCCATCTACGCCTCCCACGTTCTGGAGCACTTCGACTATGTGCGAGAATTGCCTGTTGTTCTCAAAGAGTGGCATCGAGTTTTACATTTCGGTGGCCAGTTAATGATTAGTGTTCCTGACTTACCTACTCTTTGTCACCTTTATATAGAGGAAGGAGCTTCCGCCGAGCAGCGATTTAGTATTATGCGCATGATGTTTGGTGGACAGACAGATGAGTATGACTATCACAAAGTTGGTCTCTCGTGGGAATATCTGTTCATGTTGCTGACTCA
Source organism: Thermostichus sp. MS-CIW-25 (assembly GCF_054060015.1). Taxonomy (NCBI): domain Bacteria; kingdom Bacillati; phylum Cyanobacteriota; class Cyanophyceae; order Thermostichales; family Thermostichaceae; genus Thermostichus; species Thermostichus sp. MS-CIW-25. Next base: position 4,056 of record NZ_JBSSCS010000005.1, on the reverse strand, counting down.
GGCAGGCTTTCGGATTATCCGCAAGGTAGATCGGTTCGGCTTATTTAATGACTGTAGTGAAATGGTTGTTTTCGGTAAACCTGTTAGTCTAAACATAATTGCGACCAAGTAAATTAAATTAAAATAAAAAAAGTTGTCTGGTTCTAGGCAATTCCTATCTCCCTAACTATCTTTTGGTATGAAATCAGTAGTTATTATCACCGCAGCCGACTCCAAGTTCTTCGATCTAGTGCAGGGAACTGTTCTTTCCATCCGAGGTAAGGAGCAGGGTAAATCTGTTGAGATAGGCTTCTTCGATTTGGGCTGTACCCCTGAGCAAGTAGACTGGCTTTCAAAACACGTCAATTACATTGTTGAGCCGGATTGGAACTATAACTTTGCTGGAGTTGAGAGTGTGCCTTCTTATCTGCGGGGATTACTAGCTCGGCCCCGGCTACGTAGGTACTTTCCAGACTATGAAGTTTATATTTGGATTGACGCAGATGCTTGGGTTCAGGATTGGTTCGGGATTGACTTGCTCATCCAGCGAAGCAAAAAGCGAGGGCTAGCTATTGTTCCGGAGATTGACCGAGGGAATAGATTACTCTATGGCCCAAAAGATTACCTAATTGATCTTAGTGAAGCTTACAGATACCACTTTCCCAGTCTGAGTGTCGAGGACTTACATACGTACCCCCTCCTTAATGCTGGTGTTTTTGCAATGTCCTATACTGCCAAGCACTGGGATCTTTGGGACTTTCGGCTTTCTCAAGCTTTAGCTAGAAGACCTTCTATCATAACCGATCAACTCGCTCTAAATGTAGCGGTCTATCTAGATGGGCTACTTAAGGAAACAGAACTTCTACCTGCCTATTGCAATTGGACTTGTCACTACGGACTGCCAAAATGGGATCCAAGGCAAAACCTACTTGTTGAGCCTTACCTACCTCACACTCCTATTTCTATCATACACCTAACCAGCCATAGTAAAAGAGAGGGAAGGCATGTACTATTGACCACTGAAGATGAGAAAATTGAAATGAGCTTAAAGTTTAGCGATGCCTCGCTGGAACACCAGAAGCAAAGCTTGACGCCTGCTTCCGCAGAGCAACTGAGTTTTACTACTTTAGGGATTTATCTAAGCCAGATTAATCTAGCTCTTTTTCCCGATTGGGATCCAAATCTTCGGGAATCAGTTACTGCAAGCTTGGAGCCTTTACTAAAGTCTATTCTGCTTAGTTCCAATCCTCAGCATTACGCTTTGATCGTGTCTGCAGAGCCAGACTACGGGATGGCGGAGTCAGTTCTGGAAGCCGCAGCAGCTAACGTTACTATCGAGCTTATGGATTTGGGACACGAGTTAAGTGTTGAGCCGTCTATTTCTTTGGTTAAAACTCTTAACTCTGAGCAGTGGAAGCGACTACTGGCTCGGGTTGATTACTACTACCCCCTTACTCACGAGCGAATCCCCGCAGGGATCCAGCCTGCCCTGGATAAGCTGCCCCGCTTCGAGTTTCCTACTGGTTAGAGCCCTGAGGTGATAAAGAAAAGTTAACCGGAAGAGCGTAGCAACTGCATCAGCTGCTGAGGCGTCATCTGCTCGTAGGGCTCAAAGGGCTGGTGGATCCAAGGGTTATCCGGCAAATAGTCCACATAGTAGTCGGGTTGATAGACGGAGGCGGCCTTGTACCACAGTACGCCGGTGCGGATCTCCTCGATGTAGAAGCCGTAGTGGTGCTTGAGCCAGTGGACAGAGCGCTTTAGGGTCATGCCAGAGTCTGCCAGATCGTCCACCAACAGCACGTGGCTGCCCAGGTTGGCGGTGGTCATGGCTAGATCCCGCGAGAAGGTCAGTTGCCCCCGCTGGCGGTTACCAGGCCCAGAGTAGGAAGAGGCTGAGAGAATAGCCAGGGGCAGGTCGAAAAGACGGGCCAAGGTATCGCCGATGCGCAGCCCCCCCTTGGCAATACAGACGATTTGGTTAAATTCCCACCCGCTTTCGTAAACTTTGACGGCCAACTCCTCGATTTTGCGGTGGTAGTCGGCCCAGGTAATGGAAATTTCGTGCAAGGGATCCCCCTCTACCCATCTAGAGTGCTCAGTTTAATAATGACGCTTCTCCCCTCGACTAGGGACTAGCTTTCTTTCAGAGGGATCACCTTCACCCAATGGGCATAGACGGGATCCCGATTTTCGGTAATTGCCGTCAGCTTCTGCCGCAACTGCTCGGTGATGGGGCGGGAGGGGGGCAGGACGTACTGCTCGATCTGGCGGATGGGCGTAATCTTGGCAGCAGTGCCAGTCAGGAAAGCTTCATCGGCAATCAACAGCTCCGACTTATCGACAGGCCGTTCTTGGGTAGGGATCCCCAGATCACGGGCCAGGGTGAGGACACTGTCGCGGGTGATCCCTTCCAAGATATCTTGGTCGAAGCTGGGGGTAATCAGCACGCCATTGCGCACGATGAAGATGTTCATGCCCGAGGCTTCGCTCACTTTGCCCTGGGAGTTCATCAAAATGGCCTCGTCATAGCCAGCCTGCGCCGCCTCGGTTTTGGCCAAAGAGGAAGTGATGTAGGCGCCGGTGATCTTGCCCCGCAATGGTAGGCTGCGATCCTCTTGCCGGGCCCAAGAGCTGATGCGGCAACTGACTCCCTCTGGCGAGAGGTAGTCCCCCAGTTCCAAGCCGTACACGAAAAAGTCTTTCTCAATGTTGTGCAGCCGCGGCGAGATGCCTAGGTCGGAGGTGTACACCAAGGGGCGGATGTAGAAAGACGTGGAGGGACGGTTTTTTCGGATCAGCTCGACGATCACCTGCTCAATCCGTTCAGCAGGGAGATCAAAACAGAGCAGGCGGGCGCTTTGACTCAGTCGTCGGCAATGGCGATCCAGACGGAACACCAGAACTTGATCCGGGTTTTGCGGATCAGGGATCCCGCGTAGGCCGCCGAACGCCGCTGTCCCGTAGTGCAGAGCATGGGTGGCAATGGAGATCTTCGCCTCAGCAAAGGGGACAATCTGGCCCTGAAAGTAGGCGTAGGGCAGAAAATCTGGCATGGTCGGCACCCACCGGGGTAGGAATGAGGGGTAGGAATATTATCACCGATTCGTGCAGTGCCGGGAGCTCCAACGTCAGCATGACTTCCCTGCCTGTAGTAGCAGCACGCGGGATAGGCGTAGAGGTATTCCTCCCCCGCAGCAGCGTTGTTTAGCCAGTCAGTTTCCGAGAGGGTTGGATTGGAGAAGCAAACAGTTCGTAGCTGAAGAGGGGCCGAGCAGCTACACCCTATGACGCAAAGGGGGTGAACTCCTTGTGAAGGCAGCAATGCTCCTTGTGGCAAGGCTTCTTTGGTCTCAGGGTGGTAGGCTAAGGAGGTGGTTGCTCAAGCAGCTGTAAATAAAGCCTGCAAAACTTTCGATTGCTGCCTTACTTTTGCTTGGCATTTTGTCCCCCGCTAGCCCGATGCTGTCGACGGGTGGGAGCCGGAGGGCTGCTTTTGCCCAATCTTTCGCTCCAGATATCCCCATTGAGGAAGCCATTCGGATCGCTCGATCTGCCGTGCCCAATGCTGTGATCAAAGAAGTTGAGTTGGAGCGCGAAGATAGACGCCTAGTTTGGGAAGTAAACTACCCGGCACCCGCGCTATGCGCAGGGTGCGGGCTTTATCCCAATCCCTAGCGGCCCCAGAGGGCAGCTAAGTTTCGGAATTTCGGGCGAGTTTACAGTCGCCCCAAGAAGAGAGATCACCCGAGCAGCGTTATGGTCAGCGTCCCCTTCCCAGCCACAATGTCCACACTTGAACGACTTGCCGCTTCGGTAGGACTTGCCCTGCTCAGGGTGGATGTGCAGGCAGTTATGACAGGTCTGACTGGTATAGGCGGGCGGAACCAGTACCACAGGCACTCCAGCAATGGCAGCCTTGTAGGTCACAAACATCCTGAGCTGGTAGAACGCCCAGTTATTGGTTCTACGGCGTTCAGCTTTACTCCGAGGCTTCTGATTCAAGCGCTCTCGGATGCCTGTCAAGTCCTCAAAAGCCAGTGCTGCACCAATAGCCTGGGCATCCCTGACCAAGGT